>JAGLSG010000006.1 GCA_023135865.1 Planctomycetota bacterium
GTTTGGGATTTTCTCTTTCTGCTTCGACTATTTTGCCGTATTTCCTGCAGCCGAGCATAAGCTGTCTCATATAGAGTCTTGTATCTTTCGCCTTTAGTTCAGTTAATTCCTTTGCTTTTTGGGGATAGTTTGTTGTAAGCCAACCGATGTATTCGGCTTGTCTTTCCTTCATAAAATTATGTCTGTTGTCTCGTCTTGGCCTGCCAGACGTATCCCTTTTTTCTCTGGATTTTCTTGCGAATCTTTTGTGCATTTTTTCTCTGAATTTTTCCGGATTCTCATCGCACAGTTTTTGCATTTGGGCTGCGGCATTTGGGTCAGTCTCGGCCATTTTATCGAGCATACGTTTCATCGTTTTCATATTCGGCTCGTCTTCGCCCCACATATTTTCGCTTGCTCTGCGTTTTGCAAAGCCGGCCTGACTAACAGCCAGAATAATTACTGCTGCCATTGCCAAAACCAAAATTTTTCCGTAATAAGTTTTCATTTTTTTATCCTTTCCAAAAGTCACTTTCGATTTCTACAAGTTCCATCTCGAGCTGTGTTGTTGTTATTTCTCCGTTGCCGTTATTTTCATCCAGCCGCAACGCAATCATATCCTGCTCGACCTGCTTGATTTCTTCGGCCAGCGTCAGCGACTGCGGATTTGCATTTTCATCCTCCCACATATTTTCCTGCGTATTTATGGAATAAGCTGCTTGTTGCGGTTTGGCATTGTAGTTTTCAAATGTTTTTATGCTAACTGTTGCGGCAATAATGATTACTGCTGCAACTGCTGCCATTTTATAAGCCATTTTTCTAAACGTATTTGTTTTTCTTTGCAGCAGGGCGTGCTCCATTTGCGTTTTGATATTTGTTATGAGTATTTCATCCGGTTGCGGCGATGGATTTCCAGCGAGAATTTCATCTGCCTTTTGAAAATCTTTCATTGCTTTTTCGATTTCTTCGGAGCCAAAAAACTTTCCGAATAAATCTTTTATATTTTCTTCTTTATTATTCATAATCAATAATTCGAAATTCCAAATTTTCTATTCCTGCATTAATTCCCGCAATTTTTTTACGCCTCGATGCAGCTTTGAAAGCGTTGTTCCAATCGGTTCGCCTCGCATTTCTGCTATCTCCTTGAAACTAAGTTCTGAATAATATCTTAGCATTACCAATTCCCTTGTATCCGTATCGAGCTTGTTAAGTTGTATTTGTATTTTTTCTATTTGCTCATTTTCGTGCTTCTTTTCTGTCGTCGTTTCTGTTTCAAGTTGTTCTTTTCTGTTTTCGAGCAGCTTTTTCTGTCGCTGTTTTTTTCTTAAATAGTCGTAAAAGATGTTGGAAGCTATTTTGAATAACCAGCTTTGAAAACAGCCGCCGTTATAGGATTTTATCTTCTCTATTAATTTTACAAACAGCTCGCTGAGCAAATCATCGCTCACATCTTTATTTCCGGTCAGGCGGTAAAAGTAGCCATAGCAGCGATTCGCATACATATCCAGCAATTGCGAAAAACTATCGGCTTCGCCGCTTTTGCATCCAGCTATTATTCGCACTAATGTATCATTTTCCGTCATTGTTAATTGCTTTTACGTGTGTAAAGACGCAGTTGTGCATCCATTTATTGCATAATTTTTTCAAATTGTCATTATTATGCCAATTTTGTGAGCGATGATATTTTGAATCTGCAGAGGCCGTTTATTTTTCTTCCTGGTTTTCTTCGTCTTCGTCGATTTTCCAGCGGTCGGTTTCGTCCATATCCTCTATTTCTCGCTGCATAAATTTCAACATTTTATCCTGTAGTGGTGCCATTTTCGCCTGCCATTTGAGCATTGCCTGATAGCTCGCAACGAGCATATCCAGTCGCAGCAGCTGCAATTTGGCTATACATTCCGGCTCTTTGATGTTGGTGAACGGGTTGCATTTGAACACTTTTTTGCCGTCCGGGCCTGCCTGACATAATTCACAATCTTTACATTGAATCATTTTACACCTCAGCTATTAACTTTGAAGGAGAAAAAATTTATTTTTTATTATCATTTACTTTTTGCATTTTTTCATAATATCATATATTCTGAAGCGTTAACAGTAATTTAGTATTTTTAGTAGTGTTGGTAAATCGTTTATTTAGTATTAAGTTTTTTGGAGAAGTGAATGGCCAAGCCGAGACGCAGACGCAAGATAGGCAGTAAAAAAAGGCGTGCCCGCTGGAAAGTACGGCATAAAATAGCTTAATATCCGTTATTTGTTGCTGTTTTGGCATATTTTGCCGATTGCAGACGACATACGATAAATGGAGCATTTCAACGTAATTTTTGAGCCGGACGGCCGGCAGGTCTCGATACATTCGGGTGCCACGATTTTTGAAGCAGCTGGCCGAGTTGGTATAATTTTGAATACCCTTTGCGGCGGCAAAGGTATTTGCGGCAAATGTGCTGTTAGCATAGGTTCTGAAAAAAGAAAAGTTCTTGCCTGTCAGTACCACATCAATAGTGACCTTACCGTAACTGTTCCGGACAGTTCCCGTTTTTACATCAGCGGGAAAATATTATCTGAAGGTGTCAGTTCCAAGACCGCAATTGTTCCTGATGTTTATGAAAAATATTCAGCTATTGATTTGGCTGGAAATATATTCGGCGTAGCTATTGATATTGGCACTACCACAATAGTTGCCAAATTATTCTCTCTTAAAAGCGGCCAACATTTAACCACGGCCACCGCTTTAAATCCACAACGCCAATTCGGCGCCGATTGCATAAGCAGAATAAGCTTTGCTCAAACCGATGAAGATTTAGCAACACTGCATACTTCGATAATTAACTGCATAAACGAATTGCTCGCTGAGCTTTGCAGCGGAGCCGAAATAGATATTCAGCAAATATATGAAATTTGTGCGGTCGGCAATACGACAATGAACCATATCTTTTTGAA
>JAGLSG010000060.1 GCA_023135865.1 Planctomycetota bacterium
TCTTTACTGCCATCATCAACGATAATCAGTTCATAATCAGCGTTGATTTTTTCAAGAACATCAATTGCTTTTTTTGCCGTCTCAGCCACATTGTCCTGCTCATTATAGAACGGAAAAAAAACACTAATGGAAGCAGCTATTGGTTCAGATTGTGTGTCGTTTTGCACTTGCATCAAAGATTACCACCTTTTTGTAGCGAGCAATGCTTTTCTCTCATTCTGACATTCTTTGTTTTTATCTGCGTAGAATCTCGCAAGTTTTTTATCTTTATTTCTCATAGCATTTCTATAAAGATATTTTCCAGTAAGCAGCGCAACAACTATTCTGTTGTGATAGCCATCCTGATGGATATAGGAATTTTTATTTTTTTCAAAGTCATCAAAGCTGTTTTTGCAAAACTCATCAACTCTCAGCTTTAGTTCCGGGGATTTAGATGCAATAATTATTTTATTAACTACCACCTGTGACGGCTTTAGTTTAAACGCTTCGAACGCCCAGTTGAGAGCTTTGCTTTTTGCGATTTTTTCTTTTCCAAGTAGCATCATATTATGAGCTTTGGTAAGTTTTTCGGAAAATTCATCCGGATAAACGGTTTTTCCACTGAATATTCCCCTAAAAAGTTTTTGGCCTTGCGGCGTTTTTGTATCGATGATTATTTTTTGTCTGTCGTTAAGGAAAACCAGCTGCCAATCGGTACTGTACATAAAGGATTTTACAAAAGCTGAATCGAACTGTCCCTGCGGCATCATAACGAGCCATACATCCCGCTTTCTTAATTCTTCGCTTATCCAGTTATTGACTTTGAAATAATCTTTCCCTGTCAATTTCCTTCTTTTGATTCTTGAGCTTCTGACCGTCGGGCCGCCGGAGATAATTGCTCCCCAGGTTTCGTATGCCTTTGGCTCATAAGCAGCTTGCGCCCTTCCATCCATAAATAATTGCAGAGGAGTAAATCCGGTATTCGCATCCGGCTGCTGGCCATAGGCGATAAATCCGCCTTCGGTCCAGTAGTTGAACATTTTCCCTTTCAATTTATTATCTTTTATAAACTGCATTGCGTAGAACGGCTTAGCATCGGAAGCAGTCATTCGCATAAAAACGGAATTCAGTTTTGTATCGGTCGGCCAGGGTTCGAGATAAACCTTCTTAAATTTCAAGCCCCACCATATTCCAAAGAATAAAACAGCCACTGCACCGGCGATTGCAAAAAAAGATTGAATTTTTTTCGGCATAGGATTCAGCTGCAATCGATTATGCCTGTACAAATTGAATGCTGCCACAATTGAAGAAATCATCTGTTCGACAAACATCGCTATAACAGGACAGCTTGCGATAGCTGCTATTGGTATGAATCTTCGCGAGCGAATCGCCATATAAATACTCAAAGCGGCAATAGCCATTAACGCTAAATCGATTTTCGGCAATTGATAATCATCCGAATTTTTGAGCTTCTTTTTAGATTGAGCGTTAGCTGCTCGCAGAACCATTATTAAAACAATCGCCCAGACAACGAGAGCAAGCCAGGCAATAATATACATTATCAAAAACGGAATTTCATCACCAACCGGATTCTTCCATTCAAAAGCCGGATGCCATTCGTTTACCGTTCGCCACATCTTGGCGTGTTTGCTAAAACTAATCACAAAAGTATGCGTAAGATTTGTCAAATGGAAAGGATTGAATATAATCGTGCCAAGAAATGCCGCAAAACCGGCGGCCATCGTGTGATATATTCCTTTTTTGCCAATTGAAACAAATCGTTTTTTAGAAATGCTCGTCAAAAAATTCAATCCGACAAATGCCGCGAGCATTATGAATACGTAAATATATCCGCCGTGAAGATTGCACCAGAAAACAGTAAGCGGAACGAGCAGCCAAATGTAGAGTGCGTTTCGATAAGTAGTCAGTGCAAGGAGCAACAGAAATACAGCTGTGAGCATATTTGAAAAGCCGGCCGGTCGAATATCGAAAAAACTTCTTCCGACAAACATTGCAAAGCAGGAAAAAATCGTAGCCAAAAGCGGATGAACTCCGAGCAGTCGGCAGGTATAATAGATGCAGATTACCGTAATTATGTAAATGGCAAATTTCCAATAGACCAGCGAATTGTAGCTGAAATTTTCAGCATCTGCGAATGGCGACTCGTGCGTCAGCCAGTAAAAAATAGTATGCGTCAGCCAGTTTTGATTGACCCAGCCGGTCGGATGCCAGTATTTAACCGTATCCATTCCTGCTTTGTCGGCAATCCATCTTGCCAACGCTGGCCATTTTTCAATGCCTTCTTCGGTTGGCCCTGCCTTATGTGAATTTGCACTGAATGGCTCGACCGTATCAACGCCGTGATTCAAAAAGTGCCTTCCGCAAGCCATTGCAACCCACGTATCACCAGCACCGACCATATGCGTGCTGGAATGAATTGCAAAAATCAGCATTGCCAGCCAACCGAGAACCATCGGCCAGCCGGTCATTGTTCGCCGTTTTTTAATTTCTATTGGTTCAGCCATTTCTTTAATCTATCCAAACCTTTGGTAATTTCTTCCATTGAGCAGGCAAAGCTAAGCCGCACATTATCATCGCAGCCGAATGGCAGTCCTGGCACCAATGCAACATTTGCCTGTTCGAGCAGCGTCTTTGCAAAATCCATACTGCCTGCAATTTTTACTCCGCCGATTTCTTTTCCGTAGCAAGCCGAAACATCAGGGAAGCAGTAGAATGCGCCATTCGGTTTCGGGCAAACTATTCCTTCAATATCGTTCAGTCGCTCAGCCATATATTTGCCGCGTTTTTCAAATTCAGCTCTCATTTTTTCAACTGTATCCGATTTATCCGCAAACGCCGCAAGTGCCGCCGCTTGAACAAAGCTGACACAATTTTGAGTCATATGTGATTGTAATCGGCTCATTGCACCTATAGCTTCAATTGGCCCTGCAGTGTAGCCGATACGCCAGCCGGTCATTGCAAAACTTTTACTTAGCCCGTTAATAGTCAGCGTTCTGCTGTAGGCATCATCACTTAGTGCCGCAAAACTGACAAATTCGGTTTCGCCGTAAATAAGTTTTTCATAAATTTCATCTGAAAGCACATAAATTTCAGTGCCTTCAAGCACTTTTGCGATTTCGGCAAGTTCAGCCGGGCTATATGCAAAACCGCCGGGATTATTCGGCGAATTGAGAACCAGCATAGCAGTTTTCTCAGTGATGGCTTTTTCTAATTGCTGCGGCGTAATTTTGTAGTTATTATTTTTGTCGGCCTGAATAATTTTTGGCACAGCACCGGCCAGTTTTATAGTTTCAGGATAAGTAACCCAATACGGAGCAGGAAGAATCACTTCATCGCCCTCGTCAAGTACGGCCTGCATTGATTCATAAATTGAATGTTTTGCGCCGATATTTACGACAATCTGCTGCGGCTTATAATCGATGCCATTTTCATTTTTGAGTTTGTCGGCAATTGCCTGACGAAGTTCGATTATCCCTGGAGTAGCTGTATATTTGGTTTTTCCAGCTTTCAATGCCTCAATTGCAGCATCTTTGATAAATTGCGGCGTATCAAAATCCGGCTCTCCAGCTCCGAAACTAACCACATCAACTCCCTGTGCTTTGAGTTCTTTTGCTCTTGCAGCAACTGCCATAGTTGCCGAAGGCGGCACGGCCTGAGCTCTCTTGCTGATTTTCATTTTTTTTATGCCTTTCGAAGTTTTTATTGTTTATATTCAGCGTAGTATTAGAAACAAATTCTGCATTAAGGTCAAGAAAATTGAGTTCTTCAGATTTTGTATTTAGATGGGGTTTATACGGCAGATTTCGAAAAATGTTTTTGAGATTTTATCCCAATCTAACTGCTCGCTGTTTTTCCATAAGGCAGAGCTTTTTAATATCCCTTGCCACAATATCGGAGATGATTGGATTTCTCTGCGGAGCGACAAATTCAAATGAATGCTGATTTTTGACGGGCGTTTCTTCTATTATTATTGCATCCCTTATTACTGCATCTTTTACTGGGGCATCTTGAGTTTGACTTTGCCGGCCGGGCGATTTTCTTTTTGTAGAAGTTGACCTTCTCTGCTCAGCCATAATATGCTCAGCGAGATCAAAAGTTGGTATTTCGTTTTTTAGCTGCCCCTGGCTTGGCTTATTAGATGATGGAATTATGTCGCGTGCCCGCAAAACATCAGCTTTGCATTGCAGGATGTCATTATCAATCTGCTTATCATTATTGTTTTCGGTCTCGCTCATTACCGCTGAGCTTAACAGAAAATCCGCCAAAAATCAAGCCCGATTATTGAGGCCCAATTGCAAACTGCGTGAAATGAGCCGGCTTAAATTGTTCTATCAGTGCCCGAATATCATCAACAGTAACAACTTTAACTGCCTTAATATCATCCTCGATTGGCTGATACTCTTTAGCATAGACCCAATTAAAGCCGAGGTCGACCAGCCGCCCCATAGAAACCTCATTTTTTATTACCAGCCCGCTCAGGATTTTATTTTTTGCCTTTTCGAGTTCTTCTTTAGTAACACCTTTTTGAGCAACGCCCGCAAAAACATCTTCGACAATTGCCATTGCCTTTGCAGCGTTTTCCTTACTGCAACGAATGTAGCTGTAAAAAGCGCCGGTTCCATCCATCGGGCCAAACTGCATTGAGGCCGTTTCAGCTATTGCCTTATCAACGAGTTCCCAGAAAAATCTCGAACCGGTATCATCTCCGATTATTGAAGTGAGAAGTGAAGCTGCAAATCTGCGCTGGTCAGTAGCTGCAACCGCCGGACTCATCAGGCAAATATGTTCCCTTGAAAGATTTGGCTTTGCGATTCGCTGTTTCTTTTCAATGCCGCCGTAGTTTTGAACATTTCTTTCAACCGTTCGCTCTTTCCAATAGCCGCAATTTTCTTCGGCAATTGAGCAGAGCAAATCCCATTCAAAATTTCCCGCGCAGCAAAGCGTAATATTATTCGGTGCGTAACGGCTTGCAAAATATTTCCTCATTTGCTCAGCTGTCAAATCGTCGATACTTTCATCGCTTCCAAGCACACTATTTCCGCCAGGATGCTCGCCAAAGTATAAAGTTCTGCACCTGTCCATCACATCAAAGCTCGGCATATCTTTATACATTGCGATTTCTTCTTTGATTACATTTTTTTCGAGATTAAAATCTTCATCCCGAAGAGCCGGCCGCATAAGCTGCGACCACAGCCGAGTAATTTCTTCGAGATATTCCGGCAAAACAGCTGCGTAAAAAACCGTATTTTCTTCACTTGTAAAAGCATTGAATTGAGCGCCGGTTTTGTCGAACGATTCATTAACTTCGGCAGCACTTAATTTATCAGTGCCTTTGAACAGCATATGTTCAAGGAAATGCGAGACGCCGCTTATTTCCTGCGTTTCATCTCGAGAGCCGGTTTTAACGAAAAAACCAACTGCCGCTGATTTAGCTGCTTTATTGGTTTCGCCAACGATTACCAAACCGTTATCCAATATTTTTTTCTTAAATTCCATAAGCTGCTTTAACTTATTTTACACTGTTCGCAATTGAATTTTCCCGTTTGTCCGCGGGTAAGTAACTTAAAAAATAATGAGTTATGGTTTTCTTCGCGGACATTTACTACCCTGAAGGGTATAGTTTCACTTTTTTTGGCCCGATTGTAACAACTGAAAATTCCCTGAATTTATTCTTCCGCAAAAATCCAAGAACCGAATCAACATTTACTTTTTCGATTTCAGCTTTTATTTCGTCAAGCCCTCTTATTTTTCCGAGCACATAATAATCGCTTCCGATTGCCGTCGCCCTGCTGCCGGAAGATTCACTTTGCAAAATCAGGGCACTTTTTAAGCCGACTTTTGCCCGAGCGATTTCTTCTGCGCTTATTCCTTCGCTCAATCGATTGAATTCATTCATAATTACGTCAAGCGTTTCCTGCGCTTTTTCCGGCATAGTTCCGGCATAACACATTATTCCAGCAGCATCTTTTAGCCCGTGATATTTTGCACCGATTGCGTAGCAGAGTCCGCGTTTTTCTCTTACTTCGGTGAACAATCTCGCACTCATTGAGCCGGATAAAACTGAAACCGCAATTCTTGCATTGTAGTAATCGGCATCATCTGGCTTGACCGTTTTGGTCATTAGGCCAATATGCACCTGTGCGCCGTCATTATCAATATGCGTATATTTATTTTGCTTTGGTTTTATTGTGATTTTTTTCTGCTGTTTTATTTCTCCGCCTCCAAACAGCTCTTCCATCTGCTCACAAATTTCTGCAAAATCATATTTTCCCGCAACAGCAAAAATTGTCTGCGAAAGCTCGAATTTTTCTTTTATAATTTCGCCGGTTTTTTCAGCAGTCAGCGAATTTAAATCTTTGACATTTCCCAGCGTACTTCTGCCGAGCGGGTCAGGATAAAACTGTTCTCGCAGTTTGAGCATAACTTTTGCTCTCGGGTCATCGTCAAGAGCAAGCACGCAATCGATTGCTGATTGCCTTGAAAGTTCAAATTGCTCTTTTTTCAGTTGCGGCCTGCAAATAACATCAGCATATAGTTCTATTGCTTTTGCAAGATTGTCAGCGAGAAGTATTGCTCCTGGAATTATGTGCGAACTGCCAACCGAAGTTGCTCTGTGCAAACCGAGCGAATCGAGGGCATCGCTTAATTGTCTGCTGTCATTTTTGCCGGCTCCTCTGAAAATCCAGTCAGCAATAATGCTTGAAGCTCCGCAGCAGCCGTTTGGCAATTGAGCCGCTCCCGCCGGAAGAAAAAAATCAAATGCAACCGACTGTACCTGCTCCATCGGCTCGCCGAGAACGACCATTCCATTTTTCAAGATGTGTTTATCAAATTTTTTCATTGTATTTCAATCTGCAGAAATGACTATATTATATTCCTGTGATTTTGCACGCTATTTAATATTTCGGTTATAGTTTGGTTGTATGTATCTTCGGGCCTATCAAAGTTGATATGTTTTGGGTTTGTCTCTGGCGAATTTGTTCCACAAAGGCCTCCAGGCGGGTAGTCAAAGTAGAGTCGTCCTGGCCGTCAAAGCTCAGATTCAAAATCGGCATATTGTCACAATTCGCACTTATCTGCGTTGTTTGAGCACTAACAATCGTTGAAGGCATACAGCCAAAAGGCATTACATTAACCACACCGCCTGCACCCCTGTGATGGTGTTCAATTATTTTGCCTACACTAAGTATGGCTTCGCCTTCAAAAGATTGATGCAGATATTGGTTGCCAAGCTCGATTACCCCTTCTATAGACCCTTCTGCAATCCGGCCGAATCTTTTTTCCAAAGGTGCCGCAAGCTTAGCTTCAATTCTTTTTTGAAAATAGTTCTGGGCACGATTGGTAAGGAACATACGCAGCCGGTTCCTTCGTTTTGCCATTTGGCTCCGGGTAAAATTGGTATAATAGACCCACTCCGCCAATGAAGCCAAATCACAAACCGCCCCAAGCTCTTCAAGCTGCCTGATTATATTTTTATTGGCGAACGGATGGTTTCGAACATAAATTTCACCGACGACTCCTATCTTCGGTTTTTGTATTTGGCTGTCCAGCTCCACCATTGAAAAATCTTCTGCAATGGAATCCATAAGCTTAATACGACAGGACTCATTTTTCTTTTTTTCAATCACCTCAACCCATCTGCTGAGAGAGTGGTTGTAAACATCCTGAGCATGGCCAATATCCCTGGCAAATGGACGTAATGTGAGAATAATTTTCTGCATTAAATCTATGCCCACCGTAGCAGACCACATATCCTTCATAAAGGTAGTTGTCGAAACTCCATCTGCGTTCTCGGCAAATTCACGATAAAAACTGCCATCCTGATTGGGAGATATCACCGCAACTTCTGACGCACCGGCATCTCGAAGAATAAGTTTGTGCAAACAATTGTACATCCCAAATCTGCACGGCCCATTACTGCCCGGCATAAAGAAAGCGACCTTATCTGCATCTTCAGTTTGCAGGACATTGAGAATATCGCCTGCAGTAATCACACAGGGTAAACATTCCTTACCAGTCGTGAATTGCCTGCCCCGCAAAAGAGCTGCCTCATCTGCTATTGGCATAACCTCAGCCCGCTGACCATGGGCACGAAAACAGGCAGCCATACCATAAGAGCAATCACTCATATACGGAATATACAATTTACGCCGGCGAATGTAACTTTTGCGGCTTGTGCGTCCTTCAATAATTGACTTCTTGTGCATCTGACTCTGCCTGTAATGCTTCAGACTATCCAGAAATGCCTCAATCCTTGTTATCACGCCGGCATCAGCTGAATGTTCATCCAGCTCAAGCTGTAGACAGGGTTTTTGTGACATTATATCCCTGAAAAATGTCTGCAAAAACGAATCCGGCCCACAACCAAAATTGGATAGATATATTCCAAAAAGCCGACTGTCATCTTTTATAATCTCAGCCGCCCTTAATATCTCCTGACCGTAAGACCAATAGATACTTTTATGCAGCGATTTATCGCCGAGCTGGGCCTGGTTAAGGTCCAACATATCCATAGGTATCGTCTTTACGCCAAGTTCGGCAAGTTTTTTCGGCAGCTGCAGATTTACTCCCTCGTCACAGGCAATATATGGACGTGAGATTAGAACAAAAAGTTTTTGTTCCGGCTTGGTATCTCGGAGAATTTCAGCACCTTTTTTCTTTAAGGCCTGTTGAAAACCAACCTGTGAATCCATCCCTTTTCTAATCGCCTTAACCACCGCTGAGCGCGGAAGTCCCAATTTTTCACCCAGTTCGCAAAAGCTTTTTTCTAATAATCTTTGACCTTCTCCGAGGCGCAAAGGGGCTGTAAGAATTTTTGTACCTCGGAGTTTATTTGCAAATGCAGTTTTTGCCTGATAGACAAGCGATTGTACATACGGACACAACTGATTGTGCTCATTCTCGGGGTAGCTTGCTGTCATTGAAACTATACTTGGCAGAAAGATATAATCGACCCCTCTTTCTATCAGCTCTGCAATATGACCAAAAGCAACCTTTACCGGAAAACATGGCTGAGCCGTTACGGATTCCACGCCTTTGCGAATCGTTTTCTTGTCAGTTGGGCGTGAAAGCACCACCTCGAATCCGAGTGCTTTAAAAAATTGAGCAAACATAGGCAGAAGCTGTAAATTAACCAACGCCATAGGAATACCTATTTTTGCTTTTGTGCGGCCTGAATTTTCACGTTTATTATTTAGCCCCGCAAATTCCAGCAGTTTTTTTCTACGATACTCAAAAGCATCAAAATCCTTTTTAGTATGGTTGTTTTTCTTCAAATCATATCTGTCGCATCTCGAGCCGTAATAAAACGGTTCTGAGCCGGGAAGTTTTACTTTCTTGATTTCGCAATGGTTTGAACAGTGTTCGCAGCCAAAAGATTCAACGCTGTATTTGACTGCAACAAGATTTTCAAAACCTCTGAAATTCGATTTTGGAATCTGTAGTTTTTCACCGGCATTTTTTTTCATGTGCTCAGCCGAAATAGCTGCCGCACCCAGTGCCCCTGTTACCTCGTGATGATCCGGAACCAAAATTTCTTTGCCGGTTACTTCTTCAAAAGCCGCCAGTACCGCCTTGTTAAAGGCCGTCCCACCCTGAAAACAGATATTGCTGCCAATCTTACGACGACCAACCACACGATTAAGATAGTTAGCAACAATTGAGTAACTCAAACCCGCCACGAGGTCGCTTGTCTGCGCGCCTTGCTGCTGATAACTCAATAAATCCGATTCTATAAATACGGTACAGCGCTCGCCAAGCTTTATAGGTGCTTTGCTGGCAAACGCCAGTTCCGCAAATTCATCTTTGATATTTATCCCAAGCCGTTGAGCCTGCTCCTCGAGAAATGACCCTGTTCCCGCTGCGCAGGCATGGTTCATTTCAAAATCCACAACCACTCCATTTTCGAGCGAAATGTATTTACTGTCCTGACCGCCTATCTCAAATATCGTGTCCACGTTTGGGTTGACTATTGTAGCTCCGGCTGCCTGTGCAGTAATTTCATTTACGACCACATCTGCACCAATAAAATCGCCGGTCAAATATCTACCTGAGCCAGTTGTTGCCGCTCCGAGGATATTCACTTTTCCAACAACCTTATTTCCCACAATATCCAATCCCCTGCGAACGGCCTCCAACGGATTGCCTGCCGTCATCAAATAGGCCTTGGCAAGCACGCGATTGTGTTCATCAGCAACAACTACATTCGTACTTATCGAGCCAACGTCAACGCCAAGGTAAGCGTTAATCAGCTTGGTATCCGAGAGTAAATCGCTGTAAACCTGGTTTTTTGGCGTAGGCAGACTTGGTCTGCTTAAAATCGCTCGACGAGGTGCATTTTCCAAACCGGAACCACGTTTAGCGAGATAATCGTCTATTCTTTCAATATGAACCTGGCCGTTATTCTCAGGATTCATCTTTTCTCTTGCCGCCAGGACAGAACCGATTGCGCCTGTAAAAAAATGTTCATCAGGAACAACAAGCTCTCCACGTGGCAATTCAAGTACCTCCTCCATAGCCCTTACGACGCCAATATTAGCTGCCACGCCGCCGGTGAATATGACCGGTTTGATAAACTCTCTGCCGCAGCCAAGATTGCTTTTTAAGTTCCGAGCCAACGCAAGGCATAACCCTGCGATTATATCATGAGCAGGCGTCGCCTGTTGCTGGAGATGAATCATATCACTCTTGGCAAATACAGAGCATCGCCCGGCCATCCGCGGGACATTCCTGCTTTGTAGTGCCATCTGTCCGAATTCGCCCTCGATATTTATGCCGAGCCGCTGAGCCTGCTGGTCAAGAAAAGAACCTGTACCTGCCGCACATACGGTATTAAGGGCAAAATCACGAATTTTGGTCTGACCCTTATGGCTGGATAAAAAAATCAATTTGCTATCCTGGCCGCCCATCTCAATTATCGTTGCCTGCGGAAATTGTGGATACAATTTACATATAGCTGTTGCCTGGGCGCAAACTTCATTTACAAAGGGAATATCCAGCAATTTCGACAAAAAACGCCCAGCTGTTCCCGTTGCCACCGCAAGCGTAATATCAGCAGGATTTACTTGTTTGAGGATTCGCCGCAATTGACCTCTGGCAGTTTCGATTGGCCTGCCTCTGGTGCGTTTATAATCGGAATAAATTATCCGGCTGGCATCATCAACGACAACCACATCACTACTCGTAGAACCAACGTCGATACCGAGATAAAGTTTATGCTTATCGTGGTGCAAAGATTCAAGCTGAGACCGCCTATGCCCTTTTGCCGTAATTTTCTCCGACCGTGTACGATTATTCATATCAAACCTTCCATACTGCGTTGTTAAATTCATATCATCTGCATCCGCACTTGATATTCCACAACGCTATAGGGCAATAACTATACCAGAAAACAAGATTCCTCGCTAAGATTATCTATAGAAAGAAGTTATCTAAAACATACAAAGCCGCTCCATATCTTAACCAGCAAAACAGACCTACATTTTATGCACACCACTTATTCACAAAATGCACAACCTAAGGAGTAAATTAAAAAATGACGGCTAATTTACGTTTGTTTTGGCAGCAAATATCCATCTCATAAAGCAAACGAATCCCCGGCATACAATCATTCCATTTTTCAAGATATATTTGTCAAATTTTTCCATTATACTTATTACTACAGGCAGTATATCGTATTTGATTTGGGTTTTCAACAAACAACGGGCAGCGATTTAAGCAACAGCAACTATTTCCTGGTCTTCATCAATCTGGCTGAACCTGACTCCTATTTTTTTACTTACTCCCGGCGTTTGCATCGTTACTCCGAACAGTGCATCTGCAATACTCATTGTTCGTTTTGAGTGCGTAATTATTATGAACTGCGAATCCTTTTGGAACTCGCGAATGAGCAGATTAAATCTTTCGTTATTTGCCTCATCGAGAGCTGCATCAACTTCATCAAGGAAGCAGAACGGCGATGGCTTTGCCTTGAACACAGCAAACAAAAGTGCAAGTGCGGTCATAGTTCTTTCCCCGCCGCTCAAAAGGGAAATGCTTCTCGTTTCTTTTCCCGGCGGACGAGCTATTATTTCAACACCCGCTTCGAGAATATCGTCATGCTCTTCGAGAATAACATCTGCTTTTCCTCCGCCGAACAGTTTTCTAAACAGCTGCTGGAAATGGCCTCTGATTTCCTCGAAAGTTTGTGCGAATTTTTCTCTGCTTTGTTTGTTGAGCCGATTGATTAATTGCTGAAGCTGATTTTTACTTCCAGTCAAATCTTCAACCTGCGAGCTTAAAAATTCATATCGCTGCTCAAGCTGAATCTGGCTTTCGATTGCATCGAGATTGACATTGCCGAGCCGCTCGATTTTATTTTTAAGGCCAGTTATCTCCTCTCGCACCTCGCCCCAGTCAACGTTATTTTCCTGATAATTTTCATAAGATTTCGCAAGGTCGATTTGCAATTCTTCGCTGACCCTTTCGGTTAAATCCTGAATTTTTACTTCAAGCTGGCTTAGTTCAATTTTCAACTGATTTATATTCTGCTCGATTTCGTTTTGGCGTGTTCTTTTTTGAGCTGCGATTTCTTCTGCCCGTTTTTGTTCTTCTGAGAGATTTTCAATTTTTTCCCGCAGCAATTGAGCGTTTTTCTGGCAATTTTCTTTTTCCACGAACAGCTCTGAAACATCTGCTTCACATTTCAGGATTCCATCAGCTGCTTTTTCGAGTTGGCCTATACAATTCTGAATTTCTTCTCTCGCTGTTTTTTCAGCCACCTGATTTTCCCGCATTTGATTTTGCAAATGTTCGAGCGTTTGATTCAGCGATTTGTCCTGCTCAGCTATTTGACCGATTGCGACTCTCAAGTCGGAAACTTTATCCATCAGTGCAGTTCGCTGCTCTTTCTGCTCACTGCATTTACTCTGCAACTCTGCAATTCGAGCTGAGCGCTGACTGTTCACGGTTTCGAGTTCCTGCAATTTTTGTTTTGAGTCGTATTCTTTTTTTACCGATTGTTCGATTTGCGATTCCAACTGGTCGATTTCGCCGGCGAGCAGCGGCTGTTCCTGCCTCAGCCGTTTTATTTCCTGTTCGCAAACCGCCATTTTCGAGCTGACCTGCATTTTTTCTGTGCTGGCCTCGTAAGTTGCTGTTCTCAATTCCTTACACAATTTTTCCAGATGCTCATTTTCCGCAGTATCGCGTTCTATCTGTGATTCAGCCATAGCTATTTCGGATGTAATATCGGAGATGCTTTCCTGAAGCTGCCTGACCCTGCTTTTTCTTGAGATTAAGCCGGTCGTTTTTCCAAGCGGCCCAACTTTCACCATTGCCTCGGAATTGTAAACCTCACCTTTCAATGTTACGAATTCATAACCTGCTCCAATTTCGTCAGCAATTTTTACCGCTGCTTCGATTGAATCTACAACGATAGTTTTTCCCAACAGCTGCCAAACGAGCGGAGCATATTGGCTTTTGTATTTTACAAATTCAACGATTCGCCCTTTTACTCCGTCGAATTTTGACAAATCCTTATTGTCTTCAAACGGCTTGATTTTGTCGGCACAAATGAAATTCACTCTTGCGTTTAGTTTTTCGATTTGGCTTATTTCAGATGTCATTTGATTTGTATCATCAACAATCAGCGCATCTGTTTTTCCTTCCAATGCAGCTTCGACGGCGTTTGCATATTCAACATCAGCGGCAACAACATCAGCAAGCATCGCTTTTACGTATGCGAATTTTCCATCCTGCTCTCGCCGGCTTTTCAAAATATCCTTAACCGCATTATTTAATCCTTCTTTTTTCAGCTCCATTTCGGTCAGCAGAGCCATTTCGCTGCTAAGCGCACTTCTCGCTTCTTTGCTGCGTGAAAGTTCGCTGTTTCGCTTTGCAATTAAAGCATTTATTTCTTCTGACTTTTTATGTTTTGTATCCAGATTTTCCTGCAGCTGGCCGAGTACTTTTTCAACATCGAGTAAACGATTACTTTGCTGCGCTTTTTCGGTTAGAATTTTTTCGAGCTGCGATTTTGTATCATCTGCTCGACTGGTTAGACGTTCTTTCTGACTTGAAAGATTTGTTCGGTAAACTGAAATGCTCTGCACTTCGTTGTGCAGTTGAGCGGTCATTCTAACAATATCTATAATTCCCGATTTTTCATCTTCGAGGTCGGCTTCCAATTGTACGCATTCTTTATTTACCATTCGCAGCGTTTGCTGAATTTGCTCAGCTGATTCTTTTTTTTCTGCAAGCTGCTTTTGACAATTCGACTGCTCGTTTTCGCAGCGAGCCGCATCTTTTGCGATTACATTTTTCTGCTCCTGCAGCTGATTGGTTTTGCTTACAGCTCTTGTTCGATTTATCTGGAGTTCTTCGATTCTTGTCCGCAGAAATTCGATTTGCTGCAACTGCTGCTCGATTTTTCCCTGCACAGCGACCAGCTGATTTGAGTTTGAGTTGAATTCTTTTTCCGCTTCGGCCTTTTTTTGGAGAAGCTCACTTGCGAGGGCATTATTTTTTGCAGCTTGAGCTGCAATTTCAGCAAAAGAATTTTCAAACGTTTCCAGCTTTTCTGTTTTACTTTCGCTTTGCGTGCGATTTTTTGCATATTCAGTAAGGTAGTAATTCGCCTGCAGTTCTTTCAGCCGCTCGCTGTATTTCAAATAGTTCCTTGCTTTTCCGGCCTGCAGTTTAACGCTTCTTAGATTTTTTTCAACTTCACTGACAATGTCAGCCAGCCGCAAAAGATTCTGCTCGGTTCGGTCGAGTTTTCTAAGAGCTTCGTTTTTGTGCGCTTTGTATTTACTTATTCCAGCTGCTTCCTCAAAGATACTTCTCCTGTCTGACTTGGACGCATTTAATAGCTGCTCGACCTGTCCCTGCTCGATAATTGAATACGCTTTTGTACTGACCCCCGTATCCATAAAGAGTTCGCGAATATCTTTTAGACGGCAGATTTTATTATTTATTAAGCAATCACTTGTTCCGTCTTTTGAGATTCGTCTTGTAACCTGGATTTCATCGGATTCGATTTGCACATTTCCAGCGGCAATTTTGCCTGGATTTGAGAAGAACAAGCTAACTTCAGCTGAGCCGAGTGCCTTTCTGCTGCTGCTGCCGTCAAATATCACATCGGTCAGATGGCCGCTTCGCAAACTTTTCATTCTCTGCTCGCCGAGCACCCATTTAACTGCATCGACGGTATTACTTTTTCCGCATCCGTTCGGCCCGACTATAGCTGTTATTTGTGAATCGAAATTGAATTCAGTTTTGTCAGCAAAACTTTTAAATCCGTTAAGAACTATTTTTTCAAGTCGCATATATTACATTTCTTTGTAGATGAGTTAGTTTGCAATTAGTAGAAACGTGAAAGCGTGTCCTTCTCCTCATCCACTCATTTAAAACCCACGCGTTCAGTTATTATCGGCTCATAGCTTGTCATCTCTTGACAATTAAGTCGATTTTGGGCAGCGGCCCAAGCTCAAATTCGGCCTGCACAGCACCTTTTTCGCACATTTGTTTCAAAATAGCTATCACATCATCGTAAGTAACGCCCAAACCTCCGCTGCCGGATTGTTTTTCTTTGAGCGGCTCTTCGCACAATTTTCTTATAAGGTCGCTGATTTCAAAAGAGCTTTTCACCTGAGCGATTACAGTTGGTTTTGTGGGATGCCTTCTTATAATTGAGATGTAATTTTGGCCTTGCGGAGCATTTATTGTTATATTTCCACCCGGCGACTGCACAAAAACATCGTCTCTGCAATAGAGCGGCGTACCAAATAGAACTATCTTTGGCCGCTGACTTCTCGCAGCAAAAATCGTTTTATGTTTGCCTGCTACAACTTGTTCAAGAGAAAAACTTCTCGCTATTACTTCCTCTTCAATAGCAATATCATCTAATTTTCGCAGCTGCTCGTAACCAGCCAAAACTATATTGAAGTTATCATCATTGAGCAGATTTCTTGCCATTGCAACGGCATCATTTTTCTTTGCCGCCGCACCAACTGCTTCAATTGCCCCCATTCGATGCACTGAATTTTTATCAGCTGTCATTTCTCTTAGCGCATCAAGTCCCCTGTCATCTCCGAGATTCAGCATACACCTTGCTGTATGAAACCGCACCTGTTCGTTTGACGAATTCAGTAAAGCAGAAAGTTTTTCTGTACTTTTTTTTCCTATCGCTTCAAGAGCTGTTTCGCTTTTCTTTTTATCTGGTTCAGTTGCCATTTTTCGAACAAACCAGCTTATTCTTTGCTGGGTTTGCTTCGGCGATTCAGTCAGATAAGTTGCTTTTACAATCTCGATAAACTTTTGTTTTTGTCCTTTATATTTTTGCGGCACTTTCAATTCGATTTGGCTTTCCGAAACTGCATTTGCAATTTCGGTTCCGAATAGTTCGTTAATGCGATTTCTTATTGCGTTGGATATTTTGAAATTTGGTTTTCTAAGTGCGAGCGTTATTTTGTATTCTTCAAGCATTCTTGCTCCGCCGAGAATGTATCCGGTTTTTGGATTGACATTTTCCTGACCGAGTTCATTTATAAAAACCGGGCCGGCTGCATCAGCGAGTATTCTCGTTGTTATTGTAAATGTTCCGGGTGATTTAAGATTAACTCCGTAGAGCCATCCGCCTTTTATTGATGTAGTTTGCGTTCCCGAAAGAGCTGTTATTTTAACATCGAATCTCTGTTTTTTTTCACCGCCGGTCGGCATTAGTCCCTGAACAATTACGACCGCTGTATTTTTGCTTGTGATGAATTTTTCAATATCCAAATCCTGTTGTTTTGAGAGCAAATATCTCTGAAGATAATTTCTTACTTGCAGCGGGCATTCGGCTGAGCCGGTTCCATCGAGACCGCCTACGACACTGTAGCCCTCCACTGGAATTACTGTTGGCGAAAACACTTCAACGAGTGAGCCGATTGTCGTATCTTGATTTATGTTTGTTTCTGGAATTATGATTTGGACATTTGGCGGCTGTTTTTCAGCGCAGCCAATATTAAGCAGCCCAATAACGAGGGTCGTTATTATGTACGCAAATTTTCTCCGCCGTTTATTCATTTTGGACAGTTCTAAAAAGTTCTGAAAAAGCATCGCTGCGAAGCAATTATTGGCAGATATTATGCTTTCAGCCCCTTTTCGTCAAGTTTAATCTGCCCTTTGTCCTTACAGCATTGACATCTTTTATTTTAATGGTTAAACTACATTTCGTTTCAATATAGAGTGAGAACCCGAAGAACTTTTTCCTCGGGCTTGTATTCAATCGCAACAAGAAACTTCACTGGGTCGTCCATATCAGGCCTACTAATTTCAAGAATCAAATTAAACTTATATACATTGTACTTTTCCAAGTAAACCAAATTGTAGATGTAACTTGCTGTAATTTTTGACTGTATTAGAGTTTCCAACTCATTCCGGCCAATGTCTTCAATGCCGGCCTTACATAACTTGCCACCCTTCTCAGAAAGCAAATACTTATGCTTAGCATCTTCGACCAAAATAGAGCATCCTTCCAATGGAATAATTTGATCTGTAATGGCGTTTAGGGACATCTCAGTGTCGACTTCAAACCCACTGTATACAGGACGCTCTATCTTATAACTAAGAAAGAGATCAAAGTAAATCGATTGAAGACTAGAGATTTGATAGCCAAATTCTTCGAATGGTAAACCCACAATATTCACGTTTTCAGTGTTAGGTCTATCATCTTCATGTCCCATGATAACATGATTACCATGTTTAAGAAAACTATTAACAAGAATAGTTGATAGATATATCTTAGCCCTTGAAGAATAGTTAGCAGGAATAAAACCAACATATGGCCGAAAGTTAGCCAGTTCAGCGTGAAGTCTTTCAAGCAACTTACAAGAAAGGTTATTTACATACACACAGTATAATAGTGAACCGTGTACAAATTTAAAAGAACGCGAAAGTACAAGAGATTCCTCTATAATCTCAAATATAAACTGTTGGTTACCCCCTATCAGATCTCCGCATAGTACACTTTGATTAGTCCGTTTGTCCAATAAAGGTATAATCGCTTGAGCAACTTCATATCCATACCATGATGAATCAATGTACTGTGAATCAAAAATGAAACCAACTTCGTGTTTGTCACTATCAATCATCGGAACTAAAGCAGATTTCAGATTTGAGTACTTGAACCCTTTGGATGCAAGTATTTCCTGCATCTTAAGATGTGACGTTTGAATCTCTATTTTTACCGCAGGGTTATCGAGCTTGAAGTAGTCGCGCATAACCTCAAGCATAACATTACCCCGAGCATTAAGTGTAAATATCGGTCCCATGCAATCACAATATCACATTTCATAAAATAAGTAGCTATAGAAATTAAACTTCGACACTAATTCAAAACAATAAAAAGCAGAATCAAAAAAAACTATTTTAACATTTTCAATAATTCGGGGTGGACTTTTTTATTTGCGGCGAGCGCTTTCAGCGCTTCGCCATTATAACCGGCTAAATCAAATGGGAAAATTTTCCTGCCGGCAAAATCAGTAACTTCTCCACCAGCACAATCAACAATCAAAGCTCCAGCTGCAATGTCCCAAATCTTCGGACAGGTCGTAATCGTAGCAGCCAATCCGCCCGAAGCAACATACGCAAGCTGCAATGCAGTACTGCCCATATTTCTTGCTTTGCTAATCTGCATAATTTTGTCAACCCAATCCGGCACGCCCTTATCAAAACAGCTGTCCATTCCAACGCCGGCAAACACGCTTAATTTTTCATCGCCCGATTCTATCCTCCTGCCATCCAATTGTGCATCGCCGCCGGAAACAGCAGTAAATATAGAATCAGTAGCCGGCTCAAAAATCACGCCAACGAGCGGCTCGCCTTTGTAAACCACCGCAATGCTCACACAAAAAAACAAAAGCTTATGTGCAAAATTATTTGTGCCGTCTATTGGGTCAATCACCCACCAGAATTTTTTATCGCCGCGCGGCAACTGCTTAAAAAGTTTTCCGTCCGCACCTTCTTCGGCAATAAAGCCGTGGTCGGGGAAACGGCTTTTGACCGTATCGATAATAATTTTCTGACACATCACATCGGCTTGTGTTGCAATTTCATTGCCGTTTTTGATTGTGATTTTTACCGAATCAATTTCTTCAATTGCCTTTTGGCCGGCCAGCCGAGCTGCAACAACAGCCGC
>JAGLSG010000061.1 GCA_023135865.1 Planctomycetota bacterium
CGGCCAGCTTAAAATGTGCAAAGACGAACTGGCAAAATTACAAAAATAAAACTTTTAGAAATAAAGAATGCCCTATGCTTACAGACAATATTCTTGAACTAATCGGCAACACGCCGCTGCTGCAATTAAAAGGTGAAAACATTTTTGCCAAAGCAGAATTTCTAAATCCCGGAGGAAGTATCAAAGACAGAGTTGCCCTTGCTATGCTCAAAGCAGCCCAGCGTGATGGCAAACTAAAACAAGATTCAATCATCGCCGAGCCAACCAGCGGTAATACCGGAATCGGCTTGGCTATGGTGGGCGGATTGATGGGATACAAAGTTAAAATCGTTATGCCAAAAGGTATGAGCGAAGAGCGAAAAAAATTAATCAAGGCACTCGGAGCAGAATTAATCCTAACACCGGACAGCGAAGGTCTGGCCGGAGCCGTTGCAAAAGTCGAACAAATGGCTGCTGAAGACAAAAGAATTTTTGTTCCGCAGCAATTCCAAAACCCCGAAAATCCACGCATTCATTATGAAACAACAGCTCGTGAATTGTGGCGGCAGTTGAGCGGAAAAATCGACTGCTTCGTAGCCGGCGTTGGAAGCGGCGGAACGCTCCAGGGAGTTGGAAAATTTCTGAAAGAACAAAACAAAAAAATAAAAATCGTGGCAGTAGAGCCAAAAAACAGTTCCGCACTACTCGGACACGAGCCGGGCCTACACCAGATTCAGGGAATAGGAGACGGATTTATACCAGACGTGCTCGATGTGAAAATGGTTGACGAAGTAGTGGAGGTAAGCGACGAAGACGCAATTGAAACCACACGGCAGCTCGGAAGTGATTTGGGATTACTGGTTGGAATAAGTTCGGGTGCAAATGTATGGGCAGCTCGAAAATTAACAGAAACAATCAAAGGAAATATCGCAACGGTATTGCCGGACAGAGCAGAAAGATATTTTAGTACAGCTCTGCTTTAGAATCTGCAAAAAATTCCCCCTAAAAAAACCAGGGCTGAGGTTAGGAGGGAGGAAAGAGGATCAAAAACCCCAGCCCATAGTCAACAAATTTTAACCGAGAGTGGGGAGCAAAACCAACGCCTGCAGCAACAAATACACCTGCTTCAGCCGCAAAATACAGCTCTAAACACCCTCTCTCTCGATATTCAGCATATCATAAAAACAGGAATTTTCAACAAAAAACTGCCAAATCTCCCAGAAAAGCTCCGATTATGGTAAATCTTGTGTCAAAAAGCTGAATTTAATCATATAATCAGGCAAGTTACAATCGGTGAAAATATGGATGAAAAATTTATAACAATAGCCACTTTTAACGAGCCGTTGCAGGCTCGATTGGCTAAAATCAAGCTGAATGAGGAAGGTATAAAGTGCTTTCTGAGCGGGGAAAATTTCGCCGCTACGTACTGGCCTACGCAAGCAATCACCGGCGGAGTCAAACTGCAAGTCAAAAACAACGATGTCGAAAAAGCAATTGAAGTCCTCAAAAACAATCAAACCAATACCTAACAAATCAAAAAATATCCAAAATTGACAATAGCGGGAATTAAGCAAAAATACTTAACTAAAGTTTGATAACAAGAACTGCTCTGTAAACCCAATTACACTGCTAACGCTTTCTTTATCGATTTTGTCCCACTCTGCGTGAAACGCCTTATTTCTGAGTTTCACATAGCTTTGAACTATTGAAACTTGTGCTCCTTTAATTACACTTTTAGCTTTAAGCGCATTTATAACGTTGGACATATCTTTATCATCCACATCCAAACTCTCTTTTGTCGCCACACGCTTTAAGGCATCCTCAAGCGCAGCACATGCAAGAACTACTGCAACATCTTTGCTGTCATCCAAAACCTCTTTTGCCAAAGCTATAAAATCTGCAAATATCTCGGCAGACACCTGGCTTTCTATCGTAAATAACCAACCTCCCTCAATTTCTGCTTTAGCGGCCCGAAGTATATTTATTCCAATTTCGGTATCATCTGAATCAGAGTGTTTAACATTTTCGGTAAACTCTTTATAATATGTCTGATGGACACCAAATATCCTTTCCAAGAACGAAAGCGAAGCAGAGCGAAAACCTCTAAACTCACCGCTATTAACACAGATATCACTATACCCCTCCGTATGTCTTGTTGCCAGCACGGCATTCCCCAACTCTATCAATCTACCAATTCTGTTCAACGTATCTTCGGCTATCATATTATTTTATCCTTTTCTGATTTCTAACAAAACTCATAATACCCATGCTCGTACTTGCGGTCAAAGGAAAATGACAATTTGAGATTGCCATCCGCCTGCGGTCTCGCAATGACAATAAAAACAAAACGTGAAAAAACATAACCCTGCCATAGTGATGGCAGGGCTAAACACAAAATTTTTGCCTTTTTAATCAGCGAAATCAGCGTAATCTGCGATTAAACAAAATAAAACATTGACCCTGCCATAGTGATGGCAGGGCTAACCAAATACGCAATACGCATCACGCACAACGCAATACCCATTCGACCTTGCTCAGGTCAGGCGAAAAACCTCGCTATTGACGAAACAGGGCTATTCGGCTAATATCAATGCCTGAATTCACATTATTTGCTAATTTTGAAAGGCAGCTCTACACTATGCTTAAAAGAACACATAACTGCGGCCAGCTTCGAATCGAAGATGCAGGAAACAGCGTAACACTCGCCGGCTGGGTGCAGTCATATCGCGACCACGGAAATCTCGTATTCTTCGATTTAAGAGATAGAGAAGGCCTGACTCAACTCGTCTTCAACCCCGAAAATTATCCCGAAGCACATAACATAGCGAGAACCACAAGAACCGAATGGGTAATAGCTGTAAAAGGAAAAGTTCAGCCAAGAGGCGAAGGGCTGGAAAATCCAAAACTGCAAACCGGACAAATCGAAATTGTCGTTGAAGAAATGCAGATACTGAATCAATCCAAAACGCCGCCATTCGAAGTGGATAACGCTGATAAAACAGCTGAAGAAACACGGCTGGTAAACAGGTACATCGACCTGCGAAGGCCCGAAATGCAAAACAAACTCAAAGTGCGACACAGAGTTACAAAACTTGCGAGAGACTACTTTGACAAACTCGGATTCTGGGAAATCGAAACGCCAATGCTCGCTAAAAGTACGCCGGAAGGAGCAAGAGATTTTCTCGTGCCAAGCCGACTAATCAAAAACAGTTTTTACGCCCTGCCGCAATCGCCGCAATTGTTCAAACAAATCCTGATGGTCAGCGGCGTTGATAAATATTTCCAAATCGTCCGCTGCTTCCGCGATGAAGACCCAAGAGCTGACAGGCAAGCTGAATTTACGCAAATCGATGTCGAAGCAAGTTTCGTTGACTCAAACGACATAATCGGCATTCACGAAAACCTGATAGTAAAAATATGGAAAGAAATACTCGGCAAACATATAGTCGCTCCGATGAGAAGAATAACACATAAAGACGCTATGGATAATTACGGAAACGACCGGCCGGACTTGCGATTCGAAATGAAGCTAAAGGATATTTCGGACATCGCAAAACAAAGCTCGTTTAAGGTGTTCACCTCGACAGTCGAAAAAGGCGGAGTCGTTAAAGGACTCTGCGCAACAGGCGGCGGAAAATATTCGAGAAGCGATATAGAAAAAACGCTGACCACTTTCGTTGGCGATTACGGAGCAAAGGGACTGGCCTGGTTCAAAGTAAAACAGGAAGATGGAAAATTAATTCTCGCAAGCAGTATTGCTAAATTTTTCGATGCAGAACAACTCGATAAAATAATCGAACGCTTCGGAGCTAAAGATGGCGACCTGCTGCTGTTCGTAGCTGACAAAGAAGTAACTGCAAATAAAGCGTTAGCACCACTGCGATGCAGATTGGGCAAAGAGCTGAAACTCTATGACGAAAAAAAATTCGAGTTCGTATGGGTAGTGGATTTTCCAATGTTCGAGTGGAACGAAGATGAAAAGCGATACGATTCACTGCACCATCCGTTCACAGCAGCGGTTCCGGAAGATTTGGAAAAACTCGAAACCAATCCGGCTGATATTCGCTCGCAGGCATACGACATAGTTGTCAACGGCTCGGAAATCGGCGGAGGAAGTATTCGTATCCATAATCCCAAAATACAGGAAAAAGTATTTGAACTACTCAACATTTCAAAAGAGCAGGCAGCACAACAATTCGGATTCTTTTTGAAAGCACTGGAATATGGCGCTCCGCCGCATGGAGGCATAGCTCTCGGTCTCGATAGAATGGTTATGCTGCTAACGGAAACTGAGAACATAAGAGATGTTATCGCATTTCCAAAAACGCAGCGAGGCCAATGCCTGATGACAAATGCACCAAGCAAAGTTGACCAGAAACAATTGGACGAATTAAACATTAGAATACAAAAGTAACCAATAGCATCCGGTAAAAATGATAGCTGTAAAATCGAGATAAAATTTTATGCGAAAACGCATACATCAGATTTATCATAATGTTCTGGTTTTTCTGCACCTGTCGCCGCTTTCGCTGGCTGAAAAATGCCGGATGGCATTCGGAGCTGCGATAGTATTCGTGCTTATCCTGGCTCTATCAATTCCATACGTCTGGATGAATCAGCTGACACAAAAAACAGTTCTCGATATTGCAAGAGCAAAATCAGATGCCCTCTATGACCAATATGTGAAACTGACAAAAAATGGAGAAATAGTATCCAAAAAACTAATTACTCCTGGCGAAATACAATGGATTAACCTCACAAAAAATACCGAAGAACAATTTCAGCAATTAACCAACGCACAAAAGGAAATGCTCGAACTTCTGCGGTCTGAAAAAACCAGAGACGACAATATTCTGCTGGAAAAGGAAAACGGCCGAGCCAAACGATACTATATAAGAATTTTCAGAACAGCGGACAGCTATAAGCCAATTGCAGCTATTATAATGCAAAGACCGGCTAACGAGATAAAGCAGACCGTACTGATGAACAGGGTCTGGATAATAGTTGCAGGACTAATCGCCGGAGCCGGAGCAATAGTAGCATTCTACACAATAACCCAACGAGTAATCCTGCGGCCAATCAGGCGGCTAAGGGCGCTCGCAAATAATGTTGCAGATGGAAATTTCGATATAAGAAGCGAAATAAAAACCGGCGATGAATATGAAAAACTCGCAAACGCATTTAATCATATGCTCGATGGGATACAGCAAGCGCAGGGAAAATCACGTCAGACAAATATACAACTCGATGCAAAAATTTCGGAACTTTCAGAAAGAAATATCGAACTGTTCAAGGCAAATAAAGTCAAAGGCGAATTTCTCGCTAACATAAGTCATGAATTCAGAACACCGCTGAACGCAATACTCGGCTTTGCTGAAATTCTGCGGGAAAAACCAGGCGGTCTGGACGAAGAAAAGACAAAAAAATATGCCGAAAATATTATCACCGGCGGCAACCGTCTGCTGAATATGATTAACGACCTGCTCGAAATGGCAAAAACTGAAGCGGGAAAAATGAAGCTGCATATAGACGAAACATCAATACCGGCACTTTGTAATGCGGTAGTAGGTTCATTTGCAGCACTGACAAAAAAACAAAAAATCAAAATCCGGCTGACTGTAGATGAAAACATACCAACACTTTACACCGATGCCGGGAAAATTCAGCAGGTACTCTATAATTTCCTGAGTAACTCTATAAAATTTACGCCGCCAAAAGGCAAAATCGAAATCCGAGCCGAAATGCCAAACGAAAAGACCGTGCGAATATCCGTAAAAGACACCGGCTGTGGAATCGCTGAGGCAGACAGAGAAAAAATATTCGAAAAATTCAGGCAGGTTGACGGCTCTATCACCCGCAAATCAACTGGCAGCGGGCTGGGACTGGCAATCTGTAATGAATTGGCCGCAATGCTCGCTGGAAGCATCGGCCTTGAAAGCGAATCCAGCAAAGGTTCTACATTCTGGCTGGATATACCGGTAACACGCCCTGAAAATAAGGAAAAAACGCCGGAACAAAAAAATAAAACCGCATAACAACAAATGCGAACTTGTTTGACCTGCATAATAATCACGATATAATAGAGCCATAAAGCGTTGAGGATAAATAAATGAGCAGAAAATTTGTAAGAGCAATCTTTCCAGGTTCGTTCGACCCTATTACAAACGGGCATCTCGATGTTATAAAGAGAGGCGTAAAACTCTTCGGCGAACTTATTATAGCTGTTGGCAACAGCCCCATTAAAAATCCGCTGTTTACGCCAGAAGAACGCGTAGAAATCATAGCTGAACTGATAAAGGATATGCCGGGCGTTTCCGTTGAAGGATTCGAAAGGTTAACCGTCGAATACGCCGCAGAAAAAAAAGCTGATGTCATTTTGCGAGGCCTTAGAAGTTTGACCGATGTGCAATACGAATTCCAGCTCGCTATGACCAATCGCTCCGTTACAGGAATAGAAACCGTTTTTATTATGACAAGCGAAGAATATGGCTTTACCAGTTCAACTTTAATCCGGCAAATCGCTTCGCTCGGAGGCGACATCTCAAATCTCGTACCGGAATCAGTTTACAAACGCATAAAAGAACAGCTAAAAAAATAAATTACCAGCTACCCGGCAATAACAAGATATGTTTACAGTAAGCATTGAAACGAATTTTACATCAGAACATCAGCTGACTTTGGCTGATGGTTCAAAGGAAGATTTACACAAACACGACTGGATAATAACAGCTTCTGTCATTAGTGAAGAATTAGACAGCGATGGATTCGTTATCAATTTTGAGCAATTAAAAAAAATGGTTAATGATATTACTGCTGAATTTGCCAACACAACAGTAGATAAATCAGCTGAAAAAGTAGCCCAACACATATATCAAAAACTGCAAAAAAAACTGTCCAAAAATATCAAATTAAACCGCGTCAAAGTCGTTGAACAACCTGGCTGCTCGGCTACATTCAGTTAACAAATTCAAACTGACCAATTTTGGCCTGTCATGCTGAGCAAAGCGAAGTATCTAACTTGCAAATGAGGATAATTTGCCAATATGTGAGAATGAGATTCTTCACTTCGTTCAGAATGACAAATTGTGTTATCTCGTTGTTAACAAAATAATTACAGTTGCCATTACAACCAAAACGGGCAGTTTGAGTAACAAAATCAAATTCTGCGTCCGAAAGCAATTTAAAAATAATTCCAAACATACAAAAACGTCCGAGAACACCATAAGGTGAGCCAAAACCAGACAAATCCGCAAATCGTTATGCAGTGCTTTTGAAAATTTGACGATACTTACAAAATAAACCTGCTATAATACTCTTCGAAAGGATATTACTAATATGCAATGCCAGATATGTAATAAAACAGAAGCAACTATTCACGTAACCGAAATCGTAAACGGCCAGCGAGCTGAAATGCACTTGTGTCCACAGTGCGCCGAGCAACAGGGAATTGCCGTCAAAAGCCAGATGCCTATAAACGAATTGCTCAGTAATCTACTCGCTGTACAGCCGACAGATAGTGAACTTTTCGGCTCAACCTCAGAAAAAGAATTATCCTGCCCGAAGTGCGGTTTAACACTTGAACAATTTCGCAAACAGGCAGCTCTCGGATGTCCAGATGATTATAAAGTTTTTGAAAAATCACTGCTGCCGCTTATAAAAAAAGCACACAATGGAAAAACAAATCACTGCGGCAAAATTCCTTCAAAAATGCCAGCCGACACAAAGAAAGAAATGGAATTATCTAATATGCAGCAGCAGCTTGATGCAGCAATTAAAAAAGAAGACTATGAACTTGCTGCAAAATTGAGAGACAAAATAAGCGTAAAGTCTAAAGTGCAAAAGTAAAAACTAAAATTAAAAAAACAAACAGGTTTTTAATTTTGAATTATGGTTTTCAGCTTTTAGTTTTAAGTTTTAAATTTAACTATGAAACTGACAGATATTAGCAATAATATAAACGAATGGTTCAGCGGCTGCGGGCCGTTGGCGGATATAGTTATATCTTCACGAATTCGGCTGGCAAGAAATCTCGCTGGCCATAAATTCCTCAGCAGATGCTCAAGCGCTGAAAAAACCGAAATCCTGAATAAACTAAAAGATGTGATTATGTCTCTCGAGCTGGCAAATAAAGTATTTTATGTCAGCGTGGATGAGGCAACGCAGCTCGATAGAAATTTCCTCGTAGAAAGACATTTAATCAGCCGACATCACGCATTCAGCAAAGGGCCACGCGGAGCGGTCATAGCTCAAAGCGAATATTTTACGGCTATGATAAATGAAGAAGACCATCTTAGAACGCAAATTTTAAAAGCCGGACTGCAACTGGCAAGTTGCGCCGAGCAGATAAATAAAATCGATGACCTGATAGAAGATAAAATCGAATTTGCCTTCAGCAGACGATTCGGCTACTTGACCGCCTGCCCGACAAATCTTGGAACTGGAATAAGGGTTTCGGTAATGCTGCATTTGCCGGCACTGAAAATGACCGGCCAGATAGAAAAATTCCTGAACGCTACAAGGGATATGAATCTCGCTGTTCGCGGACTCTTCGGCGAAGGAACCGAAGCAGCTGGCGATTTCTATCAGCTTTCAAATCAGGCAACTCTCGGCGTAAGCGAAAAGCAAATCGTTTCGCAATTTGAAGATAATATTATTCCGGAAATCGTCGAATACGAAAAAGCAGCAAGACAACAATTGCTCACGAACAAATCGGAAATTCTCGATGACAAAATTTCAAGAGCAACCGCCCTTCTGAAAAATGCTCACCTGATAAGTTCACAGGAAGCGTTGTTTCTTTTAAGCCATTTGCGGCTCGCTATAAATATGCGAGAACTTATGGGTGCCTCGACGCCTGCTATAGAAAAGCTTTGCTCTGTCGGAGAAAAAAATAAAGAGGATTGTCTTTCAATAGCCACGATAAACCGCCTGTTTATGCTAACGCTTCCCGCTCATCTACAGTTAAACTACGGCCAGGAACTCGATGCCGCCGGAAGAGATGCCCTGCGAGCCA
>JAGLSG010000062.1 GCA_023135865.1 Planctomycetota bacterium
GGCGGAATTTCTCAGGATATAACACTTGAGCAATATCTAAGGCATATGATAAATGTGCTTGGATTAAATGATGTTGTATTTTTCGATGGTTGGCAGGGTGATGTTAATTCCTGGCTGGCCGATAAGCATTACATAGTCTCGACAAGTATTATGGAGAGTCAGGGAATGGGGCTGCTGGAAGCTATGTCGTGCGGATTAAAGCCGGTCATTCACAATTTCCCGGGCGCAAGTGAAATTTATCCATCTGAATTTTTATTCAATATTTCAGAAGAGTTCTGTGAGCAAATTTTGTCTGAAACATATGATTCGCAAAAATATCGCCAGTTTGTAGAAAAAAATTATTCGCTTAAAAATCAATTGAATAAAATCAACGGTATTTTTACGCAGTTCGAATCGCAAATCGATTTGCAAAAAAATGAACAAGCTAAGCCGGCTATTGAAGAATTCAGTACGACAGCAGCTGAAAAAACTGACTTTCAAACGGTTAATGGTTAAAAGAGCGGGGCAACTTTGAAATGGTGGAAAACCGCAACAAAAAAAATGAGCCGCTTGTCAGCATACTTATAGCTACGCACAATAGACGAAGATATCTTCCGGTTGCACTTGGAAGTGCCATTAATCAGGATTATAAAAATATCGAAATTTTTGTAATTAACGATGGCGGAGAAGATGTAACCGATGTTATCGAATCATTCAATGATGAACGGGTAATCTTCATAAACAGAAAAGAAAATCGAGGACTGCCTTTTACGCTCAATCAGGCACTAAGGCAGGTTAAGGGAAAATATATTTGTTATCTCGGCGATGACGATTTGTTTTATCCTAATCACGTGAGTACTTTGCTGGGGGTGTTGGAAGGCCAGAATGAATATCAGGCGGCATATAGTGATTTGTATAAAACATATTGTCGAATTGAGCCGGATGGTACGAGGCAGGTTTTAAGTAAGGTCGTTGAAATCAGCAGGGACTTCGATAGATTTTTTATGCTGTATTTTAATCATTCTCTGCACGTAAGTTTGATGCACAGAACGGATTTGCTTAAAAAGACCGGCCTCTATAATGAAAATCTCAATGTTTTAATCGATTGGGATATGACACGTCGGCTGGTTTTCTTTACAGACTTTTATCACGTTTGCAAAATCACCGGTGAATTTTATAGTCCCGTGGGCGATTCGGATAGAATATCTGTTCAGCGTCGCAAAGATAAACGTGAATATCTCAGAAATGTTATGACAATACGAACTACAAGACCAGCCAAGCCCTGGCCAAAAATCGATGATATGTCTATCATCTTTACAGCTAAAAAACTGAACAAAGAAACCGGTGTAACTATCGGTTCAATATGGCGAGAAACTTTTTATCCGTACAAATTTTATATGCCAATCTCGCAGGATAATTTCAACCGGCTCAATACTGAGATGCCCAATATTGTTCCTGTTTTTGTTGGACAGTTTGCTTCCCAAACCGAACATGTGGATGCGGCTTTGGCGAGATGTGAAGGGAAATATATTGCAGTAGTGCCGGACGGTTTTCCAATTGAGCACGGCTGGGTAGAAGAATCACTTTATGCTTTAATGAACAGTTCAGCTGGAAAAGAAGCATTCAGATTGAAAAGCGCAACAGATGAACTTTGTGCAATGGTATTGAAAAAAGAAGATTTGCTGCTTGCACGCAAAAGCTTTCCACATCTGTCGTTATGGCAATCCATAGAGTCAGCTGGAATTACGCTGAGGGAGCCGACATTTGAAGAGCTTCCTTTCCAGTTTGACCATTTGCTTCAACACGGCCAGTCGGCACAAAAAGATGGAAACTGGCTCAGGGCAGCTAAGATATTTGAATATATTGCTGAAAATCACAGAAATGAATTGTGGATGAGAAAAATGGCCGCAGAGTCATTTTTTAAGGCGGGCGACCGTAAAAATGCTGCTCAAATAAGCAGTGAAATTAATCAGCTTACGCCAACGGTAAATACGCTCTTGTTTGAAGCGAAAGTCAAAAGAGAAGAGAAAGAATTTGAACCAGCTATTGAACTGCTCAAACAAGCAGAACAAATACTCGAAGGGAAATAATCGATATGGACGTAGCAAAAGAAAACAGCATCGAAAAAAATAATGCAACACAGCACAATGAAGTTTTGCAGGAACTTGGTGATTGTTATTGTTCGGTTGCCGATTACGACAAAGCTCAAAAGTGTTATGATAAAGCAGCCGTCCTGTCTCCTGATGACCCGGCTCCTTATGTTGGTATCGGAGTGATTGCATTACAGAAAAATCTCGTAGATGATGCTGAAATATCTTTTAAGGTGGCGTGTAGATTGGACAGAAATTGTGCAAAGGCATACGCCGGCTTGGGGATGGCAGCTCAGCAGAAAAAAGATTACCAGGGTGCATTTGATATGTATCTGAAATGTCTTGAATTGGATACAGATAATCTCACAGCTCTTTTGGGGCTTTTCCAGTCATCCTGCGAGATGGGTTCATTCGAAAAGGTTATTCACTACCTTAAATTGTATCTTGATATGCATCCGGCAGATACGTCGGTTATGTTTACGCTGGCTGCGTTATATATGAAAGACGGCGAACTGGAACAATCAAGAGATACGCTTCTGAATGTTCTTGCTCTTGAGGAAAATCATAAAGATGCCGCCAATCTGCTCGAAGAGGTCGAGCATAGTTTAACAAAGAAAAAACAACAGGAAGCAGCGGAAGTTTGATGGCGGGAACAGCCGAACAAACGCAGTTGCTTGATGAATTGGCAAACCTTTTGAAAAAGCAAAATCAACAGGCTCAACAGGGCAGCATTAGTGAAGTTGAACAATTAGGTAAGCAAGCCGATAGTATTGTGAAAAAAATTTCCCAAACTCACATCCTTGATTCAGTAGAATTTAAAAACCAAAAAGAAAAATTACAAAAATTATATGCTGATTTGTGTTTGGCTGTGACGGCTCAAAAAGCTGGTGCCGCCGAGCAGCTAAGCGAAATTCGTAGAGTTAGAAAAACTATAGGTGCTTATAAAGATAATGTCTGATTGAAGATTCAAAAAATATAAAGGCAAAATTTAGATAAGATGAAGTGGCTGCTAATCACAACTATCGAAAAAAATCCGGGGGATGAATGGATTCGCATCGGCGTTCAAAAAATTATCAATGAAGTTGACCCCGACAATGAATGTATTCTTTTGGATAAGGAAGAGCCATCGAAATATAAAACAGCTTTAGAATTTGATAAGTGCATATGGTGTGGAATGCCGGTTTTCTGGTCGTTGGCAGAAGAACAGAACTGCAAAATATTATGGTGGAAAGATTTAATGCTTGGCTGGCCGTCCGAGAGAAGAAACGATTTTTTAGTTCTTGGAGCCGGCAGCTTTTTCCCGTGGGGAAAGGAACTGGAAACCATAACCTATAAAGAGCAATTGGTTAAATCGGCACAGGATATTCTAAACAGAAGCTATTGTGTTACAGCAAGAGACCAGGTGGTTTCGAAAGTTACGAATAAATCAATTCCCTATATGATTTGTCCGGCTGTTTTCAGTGTTATTGATTATAAAAAATCACACGAATTAAAACTGGCAAATATAATGCCGCAGGGAAGTCACTATGCGGTTTTCGGCCCGCAGGAAGCGGAAAACTGGAATAAAAAGAAATATGAAATATCAAAAATTCTGCAGCAAAATGACTTTACTTGTGTAGCCCACAATCAGAAGGAAATACAGTTTGCTCAAAATTGCGGATGGGAAAAAATCGTCTCATACAATGGAAATCCTTATGAACTTTTGGATTATTATGGCCGCTGTGGTAAATATTTTGGCAATCGTGTTCACGGGGCAATAATTGCAAGAGGAAATGATGCTGATGTTTGGAGTGTTGGCTATGATTCAAGGCAGGAGGCAGTAAAATTAAGCGGAGCAAGAATTTCAAAGCCATCGGAACTGAATCTTGATGAAATAGCCAACTGGGCGGCTTTGGACATAAAAGCAGAACCGTTTGCTATGGATTTGGAATTTGAAAAGCAAAAGGAAATCGTAAAAAGGTTTATGCTCGCAGGTAAAACCGCTCCAAAAACTAAATATAAACCAATTGTCGATAGTTCTAAAAAAAGGATTCTGTTTGTTCGCACAGATTCTATCGGTGACAATGTTTTAGCTTCGTCAATTTTGCCGCATATTTATGAAAAATATGAAAATCCTGAAATAACAGTTGTCTGTCAGGAGCATATTGCTCAGCTGTATCAGCATTGTCCGTATGTGAATAATATTATAACTTTCAACAGAAAACAGGCCGTAGAAAATGAATCTTACAGAAATGAAATTGTAGGTCAGCTAAGAGCATTAAGGCCGGATATAGCGATGAATTCTGTTTTCTCCCGTGAGCCGCTTACTGATATTTTTACAATCGCAAGTCAGGCAAAAGAGCTAATCGCTTTCGAGGGCGACCTCAGCAATATATCGGCTGAAATAAAGAACAGGCACGACCAATTTTACACAAAACTGCTGCCAGGTGATGGTGAGAATAAATCAGAACTTTTAAGGCATAAAGATTTTTTGGCAGGTTTGAGTATTGATGCGCAATCGCTAAAGCCAGTAGTATGGACAACGAGAGAAGACGAAAAATTCGCAGAAGAATTCTTCGAAACAAATGGGCTTGAATCGGAAAAAACGATAGCATTATTTCCAGCTGCACAGCATTGTCATAAAATTTACAACAACTATAAAACTGTGTTGCAGAATTTCAGAGAATTTAATTTTTTGATATTGGGCGGAAATGATGCGAAAGAATATGCGGCTGAAATTTGCGGAAATTTCCCTGACAATTGCAAAGATTTGACAGGCAAAACAACTATACGCCAAATGGCGGAGATTATAAAAAAGTGTCGTTTATATCTTGGTGCTGATTCAGCTGGTGTTCATATAGCTTGTGCGGTTGGAACCGAAAATGTAGCACTGCTTGGAGGCGGACATTTTGGAAGATTTATACCATATTCAAATTTGACTTCAATTGTATGCCTGCCTTTGGATTGCTTTGGATGTAACTGGAAGTGTAAATATGAAAAAGCTCATTGCGTAAATGAAATTGAGCCGAAAGTTGTCGATTGTGCAATAAGGCAAACATTGCAGCAAAAGTCTGATAGGCCAAGAATATTTGTTCAGGGTAACTCGCTTTGGCAGCCGCATCAAAATCAGCCGTTATGGAAAACATTTGATGGGATGCTGGATACAGATAATGTTGAAATAATACCTGTTGGAGAAATTCCGCAGCAGGTTTATCAAAACTGGCAAGGCAAATTGTGTTTGCAAAACGGAAATTTTGCCGATGCCCTCAAGCATTTCACAAAAGCACTTAAAGTCAATCCATACGACAGAAACACAGTTCTAAATTGTGGGAAAATTCTATCTGAACACAATAAAATCCAGGAAGCAAAAACTCTATATAATTGCTATCTGCAAAAATATCCTAACGATAAAGAAGTATTAGATTCTCTTGCGAAATTGTGCATAAATAAAACAGCTAAAACTGATGATGGCGATGAAGCGTATCTTGTGTCGGCTATAGTTTCAACGTATAACGCTGAAAAATTTATTCGTGGATGCCTTGAAGATTTGGAAAATCAAACAATTTCCGACAAACTGGAAATCATTATTGTAAACAGCGGCTCAGAACAAAACGAAGAAAAAATCGTTAAAGAATTTCAGCAGAAATACAATAATATAGTTTATATAAAAACCGACCAGCGAGAAGGGATTTACTCTGCGTGGAATAGGGCGGTTAAAGTCGCAAAAGGAAAATTCATTACCAATGCAAATACCGATGACCGCCATAGAAAAGATGCTCTCGAAATAATGGCTAATGAATTGCTGGCCAATTGTGAGGTTGGATTAGTCTATGGCGACCAGATTCGCACAAAAACGCCAAACGATACTTTTGAAAACAATCATGGTACTGATGTGATGAAACAGCCGGAATATAGCCATGAGCGGTTATTGTTTGGCTGTTGCACGGGGTCGCAGCCGATGTGGCGAAAATCGCTTCACGAGAAAATCGGCTATTTTGATGAGACGCTAACTTGTGCCAGCGATTGGGACTTCTGGTTGCGAATTTCAGAAAAATATAAATTAAAACACATACCGGAATTTCTCGGGCTCTACTACCACAACGAAGACGGCATTGAACATGGCAGGAAAATTCATAGCTTATACGAACGGTATGTAGTGGGTAAAAGATACGGCAATCCGTATATCTCAAGTATTGCGCCTTATGCGGCCAGCGGTAATCCTTTGGTTTCGATTTGGATGGCTGTGTACAATGGTGCTGATTATATAGCGAGAGCTATCGAGAGCGTCCTGATTCAAAATTACAGAAACTTTGAATTGATAATTGTTGATGATGGCTCTACCGATCGAACAGCTGAGATTGTTCACAGTTTCAAAAATGAGCCAATCAAATATTTCTTTAAGGAAAACGGCGGTGTAGCTTCAGCTCGTAATTTCGCTTTTGAGAAATCCAGCGGCGAATTCATAGTTATTCTCGATAGTGATGATATGATAACGCCTGAACTTATCGCCAGGCACCTGCAGGTGTTTGAACAGTATCCCGAATCAGACTTGGTTTATTGTGATGATTGTATGATTAACGAGATGGATAAGCCAATTTGTGTAATGAACAAACTGGAGTATTCAGAGCAGAACGCACTTATATCCGCCTTGTTTCGCCAGGGATGGGCAGTTGTGCCATTTAGAACCTGTATTAGAAAAAGTGTTTTCGATAAGATTGGACTTTACGATGAGCATCTGATTATGTCTGAAGACTATGATATGGTAAGACGTTTTGTAAGTGCAGGTCTTGTGATGCGGCATTTGCCAGCGGCACTTTATCTTTGTCGTTCGACGGCGGACAGTCTTTCGAGAAGTTTTGATATTGCCAAGGCAAGGGGACATTTCGAGGTTGTTCGTAAGTTTACAGAAACGTTTACAGCTGAGCAGTTATTTCCAGATGTTTCGTGGGATAAAATTCCTCCTGAGGCAAGACAACTGAACTCTAAATATCTCGTTGCTATGACTTATCTTGCAATAGGGCAAACTTACGCAAAAAAAAATGTGGCTATCTATGCTAAAGCAGCTTTCGAATTGGCCTGTTCCCCATTAAATGATTGCCTTAAAATTGACCCGGGAAATCAGCGATTGCAGCAATTGTTACAAAAATGCCAGGCAGCCAGCGATAAATGCGTGGAAATGGCAGAGCAGGAAATTTGCCAGCCGGTTTAGACAAAATAGCCAATTTAGATAAAATAGAGAATATTTAAGATAAAAAGTTAAGTAAAAAGCATTTTTAGCGATATTAAATGTGCATATGTGCATTGAATAAAGGAAATTGAAATGTCAAGTATACAGCTTGGTGGCCTTTTTTCGGGTATTGATAGCGGCTTACTGGTAAGCCAGTTAATGGCAGTTGAACGCCGTACGCTTCAGATGTATGAGGCACGTCAAGCCCAGCAGGAAGAAAAGAAGGATGCTCTAACTACGCTGCAAACAAAAGTCAGCGATTTAAGAAGTGCAGTTTCAGCTCTTTCTGATTCCAGTGAGTTGCGAGCTTTTAATACCACTTCAAGTGATACAGATATTTTGACTGCCGAGGCATCATACAATTCCTATGAAGGTAATCACTCTGTAGTAATAAATCAACTGGCTAATGCAGAAAGATGGGTTCATACCAGTGGAAAAGAATATACCGAAGATTATGTAGGAGAAGGAACTTTTATCTACTCGTACAATAATGAAGAAGCGGTACTAACAACTACTACAGAAACAACACTTGACGATTTGGTCGGCCTAATCAATAACGATGCTAATAATCCTGGCGTTACGGCTAATCTGTTGTTTTACAATGAGACATACCACTTGGTGCTTAATGGTAATGATGCAGGTACTGATTATGAAGTTCAAATTAATGATTATAATACCGAGTTGTGGCAGGCCAACTCCGCTTTTACTGTCGATGGTGATAATGCCACCTTAAGCACAAAACTGACCCAGCTTGACCAATTCAGCGGGACATTTGTGGGTGATGAGTATGTTACAATCAGTGGAAACCTGCATGATGGAACTGCCGTAAGTCAAAACTACAGTGTTAATGATAACACCAAATTAAGCCATATTATTTCTGAGATAAACGATGTCTTTGGCGATCAAGCTACGGCAACTTTGGTTAATGGCGAAATATGCCTCGTTGATAATACCTGCGGTACAAGCCAGATGACGCTTGCTTTGGCTTATAATCAGGGAACTGGCTCGACGACCTTGACTATGCCGACTATCAGCCGAGCTACACAAGGCGGTAGTGTGGCAGCGGATCTTTCCGGATTTTCAAACGCAGACTTTACGGAAACTCAATCTGCCCAGGATTGCCAGGTTAAAGTTGACGGCTATCCTGCAGGAGTAGATGAATGGATTAGCAGAAGCTCCAATACGATAGATGATGTTATTCATGGTGTAACTCTGCATCTGCATGATACTACAGACGCTTCTGGTGTGCAGGTGAACTTGTCGCGGGATACTGAATCCATAAAGGAAAAAATACAATCTATGGCTGATGCCTATAATAGTGTTGTTGATTATATTCAGAAAACAACTGGCTATGACAGTGATACAAAAACAGCGGGTGTCCTTATAGGGGATTATATTATTTCAACTTTGAGGTCACAGCTTCGCAGTCCATTAATTTCACAAACCAACGGATTCGTTGAAGATATAGATACATTTTTAACACCTGGACAAATAGGTCTTGAACTTGATAGTGATGGGCTGCTTAATTTTGACACAAATGATTTTGATGAGGCAATCGCAGAAGATTATATGAGTGTGCTGGATATAATCGGGGCGGATAAAAGCGGCAGCAGTGACAGCAATATTGTTAAATTCTATGGTGCCAGCAGTGATTATACCACAGCGGAAAATTATGATGTCTGTGTAGTGGTATCCGGTGGGAATCTTGTCTATTCTACTTTTAAGCTCACAACAGAATCTATGTGGCACGGTGGAACATGCAGTGGCAATATTGCTACCGCCAACAGCACCTTCGACGATAATGGCGACCCTGTGTATCCGGAAAACGGTCTTCAGGTCAGCGTTGATTTGAGTCAGAATGGTAGTTTCTACGCTACGGTCAGAGTAAAGCAGGGCTTTGCCGGTGCAATGGAAGATGCGATGGATAAAATGCTCAAGGCAACAACGGGCAGCATCCCAATAGATATTACGCATACAGATGACAAGATAGAGCTTCTTGAAGATAAAATTGAGGCAGAAGAGGCGCGTCTAACTAAAAAAGAAGCACGGATGGTGGCTCGATATGCCCGTCTCGAAAAAACATTAGCTTTGTTGCAAAGCCAGTTGGCTGCTTTGGGGCTTAGTATGGAATCAAGCTAAAAGCGGAGTTTTGTATTAAACATTACAACTGGCAAAAGTTTTTATTGGCTTAAGCATCTCGCAGTTGTGATTTTTTAGAATCCCTCGCAAATTTTCCAGAGACGAATCGTTCGATTTGCTGTTTGCACCAAAAAACATTGTTGTATCGATACAATTTGCAATTTGTTCCCAGCAGTCAGATGTTGCTAATTCAACATTGGGAGCATAAATAAATACACAATTATATTGACCTTTAATTCTCGTAATTATTTCACAACAGTCTTCATTAGTATTGTTTGCAATAAGCAGCGAGAGATTATTTATTCCACTGGGAACTACTGCATTTTGTGTTTTTGCAGCTGGGCTGTTAATATCAACATCAAAAACTTTTGCAATCGCATTTCGAGCTGAATCCATATCAATTAGTAAGCATTTCAGGCCTTTTTTGGCTATGCGAACAGCGATATTTACAGGTATGGTTACAGGTAATTCTTCGATATTTTCAGAGACCATTAATACAGTTTTGGTAACATCAGCTGTTTTTTCCTCAATCAAAGATGCTATTGAATCATAGTAATAGGCGCCGTTAGATTTTTGCCAGTTTTCTTCAAGGCAATTCTTTTGGCCAATTATTGTTTTATTGTGCGAAGTATTAGAAGGTGAATTGGAAATTATCGAATCATTAAGTTGAGTGTTGAGGCACTTAATAAATTTATCTTTATCAGCTTTATCTTCGTTGGGCAGTTGCGTGGAAACTATGCTGATTCTTTCAATTGTTTCATCCTGGCTGTCTTCACTATTTTCTAAAATAACAGGTGTGGTGTTTTTGCGTACAAGATAAGCTATTACTGCAATGGTTATAAGCGTGGATGTTTGCATTATAAAAGCTAAGCTGATAGCAAAAGAAGTGTATGTTTTTATTGCCGATGGTTCTGCTGATAATCTAACTGTTGTTGCTATAGCCATTGAAATTAAGATGTTGATAATCACGGCTGAGAATTCAATTATTGCACAAAAAATCACAAAGTTATTTATGTTGCTGATGGCGGTGAAAAATCCCGTTTCAAGAGCAACTTTATTTTGTAAATCAACAGCTTGGCTTTTATTAATGATGCCGGTTTCAATATCAGTCTCTATGCTGATTTGTTTTAAGGGCAGAATATTACTGACAATTTCAAATGTGTGTTTTTTGATTTGTCGAAATGTTCTAAATGTAGCCACGAAAATAGCGGTCAGGAATAAACCGGAGATTATAATCGGCAATGTCCCATTATTTCTGAGCATAATATTACTGATGATTCCGATGTTGCCACGCATCATCATTAATTTACTATAACCGATTATTAAAGCGATATGCAGCGTTGCAGCTGACAGTATTAGCAGAGGGAAATTCAACAGTTCAGAAATTTCCTTTGCCGAAAAAATGATTATCAATATCGCTACTGTTAGGGATAAGCTGAAAATTAAAGTTGCATCAATGACATGTGGTGAAAGTGAAAGCAAAAAGCCGACTATTACAGCGATTATTCCAGCTGCAAACAGGGAGTTGCCCTTAGCTGTAAAGTGTAAATCAACATCGCTGTTTATTTTATTGTTATTGATAGCCATTTTTTCTTTTTGCATCTTGTTTTATTTTCTATTTCGCAGGCGATGTATCATAGCGAGAACTTCCGCAACTGCCATATAAAGTGTTTCAGGTATAATTTGTCCAACTTTTATGGATGAATATATTGTTCTGGCGAGTTCCGGCTTTCGGATAATTGGTACGCCGTAAGCTCGTGCTATTTCTCTTATTTTTTCAGCGAGGTGGTCTGCTCCTTTTGCTACAACTATAGGTGCCTGCATTTCTTTGGCATCATAGCGAATCGCTACGGCAACATGTGTCGGATTAACGATGATGACATTGGCTTTTGGAACGTCCTGCAGCATACGTTTCATAGCTGCCTGTATTTGTATTCTTCTAATACGAGCTTTGACTTCGGGCGAGCCGTCAGTTTCTTTGCGTTCCTGTTTGACTTCCTGAAGGGTCATCTTTAATTCCTGAATGTATTTCCATTTCTGATAAATCGCATCAGTAATACCTATAATTATCAGCGCAATGGAAACTCGTATCACCAATCCAAAAACCATTTTTGAAATAGATATAATTATTTGTGCCGACCATGCCCACCTAAGCGTAGCAAAAGTGTCGATTTTGCTTTTGAGATATAGCCATACAATTATTGACACAAAAAATAATTTTACTATTGAAATTGTCAGCTTTACCATTGAACGGGCGTTTACCAGCTTTCCTAATCCAGATATAGGATTTATAGAACTGAATTTTATGCTTATGGCTTTTGGCGCAAAATTCAAGCCGCTAATGGCAAGTCCGGAAAAAACAGAGCCCAAAAAAAGAACAGCCATAATAGGACAGGTTAGAATAATTAGATCGGCCATTTTTGTATTGGCAAAATTTATAAATGCAGCACTGTTTGCAAAGGCGGTTGTATCACATGACATTGCTTGTCTGAGTTGAGCAATAAACCATTTCAACATACCAGGTGCCATTAATGCCAGTATAAGTATCAGTACAAGAATCGAAACAGCGGAGGTAAGCTCCTGGCTTTGTGGAGTTTGACCTTTTTCCCTTGCCTTAGTCAATCTCTTTGGCGTTGGCTGCTCAGTCTTTTCGGCTGCTGGTTTGTCTGGCATAATTATTTATCTCGTATATTGCCGCAGATTTGGCTGGATGCCAAATATTTAATGTTTTAAACCGGTAGTAATTTTCCCATCCAATCTGCAAACTCGGAAACAAAGCCGTTAATAAATGGAAAAAATATGCCAGCCATTAGCAAGCCGAGACCTACTCGAAGCGGCAAACTGATGAAAAGAATATTCATTTCAGGAACGATGCGAGCCAGAATGGCCAATGCGACCATTAGCAATAAAAACGTTCCCAGTATCGGAGCTGACAGCATTAAGCCAGTCGCAAGCATCGCTGAACCGGCTTTGATTATTCCTTCAACTAAAACAGCTATGCTCGGAGTGCTTCCAGCTGGAAATGTTTCGTAACTTCGCCAGATGGCCAGCAAAAACAAATGGTGAACATTGGCACTTAAAAACAAAATTACAAATACCATTTCCATTAAATTGCTAAGCGGCTGTCCCTTCTCTCCGGTTAATGGGTCAAGTGTTTCAGCCATAGCCATACCCATTTGCCGCTCGATAATTCTGCCTGTCATTTTAATAACAGAAAATAAAATTGCAGCAATCAATCCAAGAGCCAATCCATAAATGGCTTCATTGGATATTAAAAGTATAGCTTCCAACGATGAAATGTGTTTTGAACTGCCGGCAAAATTAGTTATAAGTGAGAAGAAGATTGCTATAAGCACGGTTGCGGCAACCTTGAATCTAATCGGAATGCTTTTCCAGCCAAATACAGGAAGCACAAGGAAAAATGCTGATATTCTTGTCAGTACCATCACGAAACCGAGCAGCTTTTCAATCATTAATTCCATATAGCTATTGCCCCATATTTGGGATGTGGCTGAAAATTTCTGTGGCAAATCTCAACAGTACCTGCAGCATCCATCCGCTGAAAAGCAGTATAACTGCACCAACAGCAATCAGTTTGGGAACTATCGTCAAACTCATATCGCGTATGGAAGTGATTGCCTGAAAAAGTGTTACTACGAGGCCAACTACCATACACGTAAGAAGAATCGGAGCCGACAGGAGAAGTGCTGTTTCCATAGTATGTCGGCCAAGGTAAAGAACAAAGCTGCTATCCATAATCTGTGTTCCGTTTTTTCTTAATGGCAATTGTTATTTGAAACCCAAACTCAGACTGTTGGCCAAAAGCCCCCAACCGTCAACGAGAATGAATAATATCAGCTTAAACGGCAACGAAATCATAACCGGTGGCAGCATCATCATTCCGGCGCTTAGCAGAACGCTTGAAATAACGATGTCCACCAGAAGGAAAGGAATAAACAAAAGACAACCAATCTCAAAGGCGGTACGAAATTCACTTATAATAAAAGCTGGAACTACTATGTGAAGGCCAATGTCCATTACTTTTTCGGGAGGAGCGATTTTGGCCATTTTTACAAACAGTGCCAAATCAGATTCGTGAATCTGACGCAACATAAATTCTTTTATGCAATTACCGGCATTTGTGCCGGCTGCCTGAAAATTAATTGCATCTGAAAGGTAGGGCTGGATGGAAACATCATTTATCTTGGAGAAAGTAGGTGTCATTGTATAAAGCGTTAAAAATAAAGCTAATCCTATAATTGCGATGGTAGGGGGGATTGTCTGGGTGCTCAAAGCCCTGCGAACAAAAGATAAGACAATTATTATTCGCGTAAAGGAGGTCATCATTACCAGAATGCTTGGCAAAATAGCCAATCCACCAAAAACAATCGCAAGTTTTACCGGCGTTGACCAATCTTTGTCTTTGTCAGCAGTTGCTTTATCTACTACGGTCAGCAAGTCGCCTATGCTTGGGGCGTTGTTTGAAACGGTATTTGTGTTGGCCGCTTGAACTCGGCTGATAGAAAAGTTATTCAGCATTAAAATGGCAATTAACAGAAGGAAAATTTTGACAGGTTTGTTTTTCATTTACATTCTCATTTATTCGTTGATGTTGAATGTTTTTAAGTTGGTTATATCAGCGAGTTTTGTGATGTTTTCATTTGTGCTGCTTATGAGCAACTCTTTATCGTCCACTTTTATCAGGTGGATGCTTTTTCGCTGGCCGATGTGTGCCGTTTCAATGATACGTATTCTTCTGCCGGGAAGATTGGTGATTCTTTTGCCAAGTTTTTTTGAAATATAAATTGCCGCTGCACCAAGAATAACAATAAGAAAAATCGAAAACATCATTTTTATAAACAGCTGCCGGTTGCTGATATGGCTGCTTGATTTTCCAGAAAAGTTGCAATCGCTTGCGAACAGTGAATCTGAATTATCGAACATTTCCTTTGCTGATTCAGATGCGACCGATTGCACGGATAGCATGCTAATTAATGCGATAATCAGCAGTAAAAACGTAATAAATTTTTTCTTGTATTCAGCCATTGTAAAAGCACACCAAATATAGTTCCTAATTGCTGTTTAATGTGCAAATAATGTGCCGAAACCCCGAAATAGCGTTAATATATAGCTAATAACTGTTTTGAAATCAAATTGTATGTTAATGGGTGAATAATTGGTCGAAAAACCGACAAAATGTTGAAAAAATTGACATATAATGGCTGTATTTATAAGGTGTTTATCAGCTTTCTATTACCTTAACACAGCAATTAAAATTTGCGATTTTTCGGAAATTGGGCTGTCCTGACCTACCCATTTTCCTCCTGAGCCGGCTCCCCACGAATAAACCGGCCAATTAGTTGCAGCATCGGGTGTTTGAAGTTCGGTTTGTTCTGGCGATTCTGAAGGCAAAATGCTCGTCATAAAATCTGCAACTACCGCGGCTCGTTTGGCTGACAGCATCCACTGATTTCTCTCTCTGGTTTCTTCATCGCAAAGGCCGAGCACATATATAATTGCTGATTTGGAATCGGGGTTTTGCTGAAGGGCTATGCAAAAGTCAGTTAAAAAGTTTTTTGCTGAGTCATTTAACGTTGCATCTTCTGGTGAGAAGCGAATACTGGTTACGGAGAAGTTGTTTTTCTCAGCTACTATTTGTGAGGGCAGAGTTTCCATAGATTTGCTCAACTGCTTGAAAATCTCACGAAGGTCTTGTTGTTTCGCATCTATACATATGGTTTGTGAATCAGTATTAGGATTAGAGATGAAATATTTAATTTTGGAACGGCCAAGGTTGTGCTTGAAATTTTTACCAGTGAGCATTCCAAGACCAAAATTGGTGATTGATTCAACAAATGAGTCGCGGCCTTTATCAATCAGGTCGGGGTCCTGAACGTTGGCCAAACTAAGTAACATTACAAAGAATGTTAGCAGCAGAGTTACCATATCTGAAAACGTAACGATATATGATGGTATCTCGTCTGCACTTTCTTCTGGTTGTGGACGTTGTTTTCTCAATTGTAGATACCTTCTTCAAGTAAAACGATTTCGAGATGACGTTTGGTTTTACTGTTCTGCCGGTTATTTTTGAGTGTTTTCTGGCTGAGTGTACTTGCCGAAGAAATACTGAATCTTGTTTTGTTGAGTCCCTGTTTGTTAGTCAGATATTCTACAATTGCCCATGCACGCGACAGACCGGAATTTTCATTGTTATTTTTTTCATCTTCGCAGCTGTTTTCACTAATTACTATGCGGTTTGGAACTTTTTCTATGAAAGCTGCCATGGTTGCGAGAGTTTTGCGGCCTTTATGCGAAAGGATAACTCCTCTGCCCCAGAAAATTTCGTTAGATGAAATTAAAAAAACTTTCATATCTCTAAAATCTAACGAATGGTCTTCTTTTTTGAGATTATCTTCGTTTCCTTTTTCAAGAGTTGGTTTTTCGCTGCCTTTGCTGAGTTCTTCTGTAGTTTGGATTTGCTTGGTAGATAAAAATGCTTCTTTTTCCTTTTTGTCTTTTGCGGCGACCAAATGTTGGTTATTGGCAAAAATTGTTTCCAGTTTCAGAAAAACCTTTTCATCAAAGGATGAGAAACTAAGCAGCAGTACAAAAAATGTCAGCAGCAGCGTCATACAATCGCTGAA
>JAGLSG010000063.1 GCA_023135865.1 Planctomycetota bacterium
TCCAAATCGCTCATACGCCTTGCTGGAAGCGGATACGGCTTAAATTCCCACTGCCCCGTTAGAGATAAAGATGTTCTCAACATTAAAAATTACTTCCTCTTAGAACATATAACAAATTCTTCCCCACTGATTATATTTCGGCCAAAACAACTTACAATATTTATTGAAATATTCATAGCATAATAGCATATCCGCAATAAAAAGCGGAGGCGATTACTTAAATCACCTCCGCCTGGTAAACCGAGCATTTTTTATTTCTTTAGCACATTATTGTTCGTTTTTCCTACTTTGCATATCTATGTTCCAAATGTATTTCTGCGTTCTGTAAATCACTACACATAATGCGACAATAAATACGACGAATATATAAATCAAGGCCTTTTCCATAAAGCCAATTCCAAGTATTATTACAAGACAGTTGAGTATGATAAATCCAATTCTGATTTCTGTTGGGCCGGTTCGCAGATATGTTATTTTGAATTCTCCGGTCGCACCAAAAGCGAGAAATGAGCTTACCATTAAACATCCAAAAGCGGGAACCATAAAAAAGACAAGAACTTTGTTCAATCCTTCGAATAAAAATGAATAGCCCAAAAATACGGAACTCATAAACACAAAATCCAAAAAATGGTCCATATAAAAACCCCATTTGGGAATTCCTGTATCTCGATGCCGTCCCAACGCTCCATCGAAAGAATCGGTAAACCATTGCAAAAACAGCACCAAAGACGATAGCCAAAGCCAGTTGAGATTATTTTTTGCAAGGTATCCAAATACGACCAGGCCAATCGACAGCGGAATAGTCATTAAAGTTAAATGATAGCCCTGAATCCACGCAGGAAACTTTGTGATATTACTATCAATAAACTTTCTTTCGTATCTCGCTAACAGCGATTTCATTGGGGCTTTTTTATCGCCGTTAAAAGTTTGGCTGTTCATTGTTTTGCCTTTGCTTTTATTTGAAAAATTTCAGGTTGAACAATTTTTTCTTTTCAGGTTTTTTTAGCTTCACCGCTTCATTGCCCTTTTGCAGTGTTATGCTTTTTTCCCAATTTATTCGCCCTGCTTCCAAACTTCTTGCAAAGCCGTAATCCAGTCCTTTGTATTTTGTTAAAACTTTGTCGCCTGCTTCCCAATCGCTGTCACGATACTTACCGGCAACCGTTGCGTAATACCATCTATACGGAAATTTATGTTCGGCAAAAAACGGGTCGATTTGTGTAATATCGGCGTTGTGTGCTGTTGAAAGATTTTTCCCTGTACAGCTAAGCGTTATATCTTTTGTGTAATAATGTTCAGCCCAAACAATCTTTTCGCTTTCAATTTTGCCAAGTTCTGATTCCTGCCAAAAAGGCGGAACGTATGCGTCGAGAAATGTCAAATGTATATTTGCGTCTGCTTTTTTGGCGATTATTTTTGCAGCACCGTTTATTGCCCAGCATCCGGCAGAATGACCGATTAGATGAATATGTTCGAATTTGCCAAGCTCTAAGATGGCTTTGGCCAATCTTTGGCCGGCAATATCTCTTGCATACTTGGCGGCATCAATCGGATTTAAAACTGCTGCCCCTCCGCGCCAATCAAAAAAGGCACAAATCCATTCGTTTGGGTCAACTTTTTTTCTTATCTCTCCAGCAACATCCGCCGGCCAGTCATTGCCGGCTTTATCTATCCAGCCGTGAGTTACTATGACCACATTTTTACAGGAAGATGGGATTTTGATATTCGGGTCTACTATCAGATTTGCATCAGCACTGACATTCGGCTCCATTATCATATACTGCATAAGAAAGCTGCCTTCATCCGCTATGGAAATAACGCCTGACTCCTCTGATGATATTTTCACCCCTGCATCGAGTTCTTCTTTCAAACCGACCTTGCGCAAAAGCTTAATCGTATCCTTCCGTATTCCTGTCTCATTCCTTGCGCCAGCCAGACCGTAAATTTCAATTATATTACGGATACTGGAATACTGGGCATGCCAAGCATTTTTACTATAGCCACCACCAGTCGTCATAACTACCGGTATCCCTCGCAACACACATGCTTCTACGACTTTGGCATCCCGATTAACAATGCCTTGCTCTGTCATATTGAGCGATGCCAAAGGGTCATCCGCTAATGTGTCGCAGCCAGCTTGATAAAAAACGATATTTGGTTTTGCCAACTCGAAAAGCTTAGGTAAATGCTTTAATAGTATCCTCAAGTATTTCCTGTCGCCAATTCCAGAATCAAGTTCAATATCAAGATCGCTTTGCTCTTTTGGAATCGGATAAATATCACCCTGATGCATTGAGAACGTGAATGTACTATCATCATTCGCCAGGCATACAACAGTACCATTGCCCTGGTGAACATCCAAATCAATGATCAGTACACTACTAATTCTCCCTTCATTCTGTAATTTGCGGATTGCGATAGGCATATCAGCATAAATACAAAATCCCTCGCCATTATCTGGCTTGGCGTGATGATAACCACCGCCAATATTTATAGCTATCCCGGATTCTAAAGCTTTTCGTGCCGCTAACAATGTGCCGCCACTGGCATAGCGAAAAGGTCTCAGTGCACAATGGTCGACTATTCCGGATGGGAAAAATTTAACCATAGGTGCTTCCAAATATTTTGCCACAGTTTGAGATCTCTTTAAACTGTCCAAAAATTCCTGAGAATGAACGAGTAATATATCTTCCTTGGTAATTGGTTTGGGCTTATGCACATCTCTGGCCTTAAACAGATTATCCTTCACTAACTGTTTGTGAATTTTGGCGTATTTATGAATATCAAACGGATGCAGGTTTTCCAATCCAATAAAACTGATTTGATAATTTTTAGAATATACAACTGCCACATGTCCCGCCTGCAGTTTTTCTTTGCACATAATCTGTTCAGCCGAGACATTCCCCAAGCTTAATGTCCAAATTAATAGCAATAAAAAATACAGGATGGTTTTTTGTTTCCTCATTACTTTGTATTCTTCTCTGAAAATACTTTTATCATTTCTAAAAGAAATAACCTTCGTATCGCATCATAACCCCTTGGGTTTGGATCTTCGATATTTAAATAATACCAATAATGGGGGTCAGCAAAACAATGATTTTTTAGCCAAAACTTCTTACAATGAATTCCATGCCCAAGAAACGCTTCATGGATGTTAACCAAATGCACATAATCATATTTGTCTGCGCAGTTGGAAATGACCTCATTGTATGCTCTCAGAATTAGCACACAATCAGGCCAAGCTGGCAGACCTGTAAACCACTCACAGGTATTTCCAGTACCATCACTTGGGTCATAAATATTTGCTAAGAATATGTGGCAGCTTCCAGGGAATTTCTTTTTTATCTCACAAATCATCTGATCAATACGTATTTCAAAGTTTTCTATCCATATCTGAGCTTGGCCAAGAGTAGCCCCATACATGGCACACTCTTTTGGGGGTGTTCGTCCGTAATTGTGAATGAGGTCGTTTCCGCCGGTTGTCATTACTACAATTCCCAGCACATCAGATAGCTGCACATTGAGTTTTTGGATTTCTTCAAAGTGGTTTGATGAAACAGTACATGAAACCGCTATATTTTTGGTTTTTAGTTTCGGGAAAACTCTGGAAAGATTTTTGCCTATCATGTCTTTACTGTCCTGTGGTGGATTCTCGATCAACCTATCAAAATACGAAAACCCTTTAGCTGCACCAAATCCATCGGTAATGCTATCCCCAATTCCAAGAAGAAGAACATTCTGTTTGCTCCAGATGTATTCAAATGGTTTGGCTGGGACATTTGGTCCAGCTGGCCCACTACCTTGCGAAAGGTATATATTGAAATACAGAAATGCTAAGATTCCAAGAACAAGGATTACGGCTGCAATTATGAAGTATCTCAAGAATTTGATAAGCAACTTAAGTATTGGTTTATTTTTAAAAATCTGTTTGTTCATATTAGGTGCCATTATTGCTGACTTTCGCATTTTGCATCTAATGCGATTTTGTGTAGTTTCATAACATCCAGTTTGCCAGAGCCAAGAGTCGGTATTGATTCTATCCTTATATAATTATCACGTTTTGGCTTCCACATATTTGGTATTTGGCTTTTGGTGATAATTTCGTGTAGCTTCTCAACACTTCCGGCTTGGGCTAAATGCAAAACAACGAGTTCTTCGCCCTTTTTAGCATCGGGCACACTTGTTACGGCAATTACCTGTTCGTGTGTGCCAAGTCCTTCGAGATATGCCTGCTCAACAACTATGTGCGGAACCATCTCACCGCCAATTTTACTAAAGCGAGAGAGCCGGTCTGTAATTGTTACAAAGCCATCCGCATCCATTCTGCCAATATCACCAGTATTATACCAGCCATCTGCCAGAACCTCCGATGTTTGTTCTTCAGCATTTAAATAGCCAAGCATAACGTTTGGCCCTTTTACCAAAAGCAGTCCTTCAGTCCCTATATTCAGCGGCTGCTTGGTTTCAATGTCAACAACTTTTACCGCTACGCCCGGAATCGGATGGCCAACCGAATCTGTCTTTGTGCCGACCTGATAAATACCATCGGCCTCCACGTCAGGTATATTCAAGGACACTACCGGTGAAAGTTCTGTAGCTCCGTAACCTTCCAATGGCTGAATTGCGAACTTATCTTCAAATGCATCAGCAAGACGTTTTTTGAGTTTCTCTGCACCGGCAGCTACCAGCCGAACACTAACAAAATCATTTTCTTTAATACGTTTTGTATAATTCAAAAGAAATGTCGGCGGTGCAAAAAGAATCGTTGA
>JAGLSG010000064.1 GCA_023135865.1 Planctomycetota bacterium
GCCTATGAAAAAATAGTCTGGCTATGCAAAGATTCGGCAACAGCCAACGCTGTAAAATCTTATTTCAATAAGTCCTCTGCACTACCAGAAAACCTTACTACCAAATTTGACTATCTACACTTTTCTAAATTTAGCTCGCAAATAAAAAACAGGAAATAATCACTATGCCAACACTAAGTCTTAAGAAAATTTTCACAGCTATCATCGGAACCCTGATTTTGATCTATTTGAAAGATATTTTAAGGGCAGTTCAGCCAGTTTACTTCTGGTTTTGCGAAAGCTTGGATAAACTCAGAGATTTTGAAGATGGCGCACAGGCGGCAATTGCAGTAACGACAATAATCCTAACCGTAGTGTTAGTTTTAAGAATTTTCAATAAATAATTTTAACACATTTTGAAAGGAAAAATATCATGAGAATGGTTATTGGTGGCAGAGAGTATGACGTGCCAGAAGATTCAACTGGAAATGTTGACGTCGTAGAAGCAAGGAGGATAGCAAACATCCCTGACAGTAGAATGCTAATACGCCAGGATGAAAATGGTGCAAATCATATTATGCCAACGTCCGGCAAAATTAGTGCAAGTCCTTATGATCGATTCACAGATACTGGTAGGGCTGTAAGGGGGGACAAGAAATGAATACAGCCAGACTGAAAAGTGACTTGCGTAATTTGTCATATGCCTATCCTGTGGCAATTGATGATGACTATAAATCTATCATTGTAAAAGATTTCAATTTGCCCCCAGGATATAACTATGACTCAATCCCTGTCCTGCTAAAGCTTCCCCGAGACTATCCTGAAAGCCCGCCAGGTGTTGGAAATGCCAAAGTTTACGTCCCGTCAAGCTTAAGATTCAAGGGCAAAAAACCGTGTGATTTTCACGAGTATAGCGGTCCGACTAAAAACTGGGCATGGTGGTGCTACGAAGAAATTGCATGGAATCCTTTTAAGGACGATTTGGTAACTTTTTTTGAGCTTATGAGAGCTCATATGACTAACCCTAAAACGAAAGGATTTTTCTAATGAAAAGACAAATAATAAGATTCAGCACAGCAAATTTTAATGTGATGACAAAAACACTCAAGGAATCAGGAAAGGATGAGAGTTTTGTGTATGGTTTATTTTCAAAGGCTCAAAGTCCTGATTGTGAAATCTACATTTGCAGGCAATTAATGCTTCCTGATAAAAACGAACTCAAAAACCAGTCCTGTGTTTCAATAGAACCAGATAAGAAGTATCAAATCACATCTTATGGTCTTGCATATGACCAGGGGCTGTCAATAATTGATACTCACACTCATCCATTTTCCACGAATGCACGATTCAGTTCCATCGACGACTCTTATGGCATCGAAAATGCGAAATATATCGCAAAGAAATTTCCCGAAGATTGCACAATGGGAATGATTGTTTTAGGCAATGGTTTTGATAATTTTGAAGCCCACATCTGGAACAGAAAAAAGAAAAACTTTGTGCCCGTGAATCGCATCGAAATACTTGGGGCACCGACAAAGATTCTTATGAATAATAGAAAAAGCAAAGTCAAAAGCAATGACGCTTATGCACGCCACTGTATAATTCCTGGCTGGAATCAGGAACTCTTAGAAGACCTCAAAGTTTTTGTCTGCGGTCTTGGTGGAAATGGGGCCTTGATTTTCGATAGTTTACTGGCTTTGGGTATTGGCGGCAAAAATGACTGGATAAGAACCTGCGACCCAGATGTTCTTGAAGCTTCAAATCTGCCTCGAATTCCTTATGCATATCCAGAGGAAGTGGGAATGCCCAAGGCTGATATCGCTCAGCTTCATGCAGATAACAAGACACCAAAACTTAATGTCCGTTGTTACAACGAGGATGTCAAAGAGTCAAAAATGCAAAATATCATCAAAGAGGCCAATATCATCATAGGTGCTGTTGATAATGATGGTGCAAGACAACTTCTTAACGGTCTGGCTTCAAGATACATGATTCCTTACATTGATATCGGCACGGAAATTATACCTGAAGGCTTAGCATACGAAGCAATCGGACAAATTCAAACATTTGTTCCATGCCAGACGGGATGTCTTATTTGTTCCGGTGCAATCAACCCTGCAACCGCAGCCATGGACATGATGAATGAAGAGGGAAATGCAGCTTATGAAAGAGCCGGATATGTTCGGGGCACCAATGAAACACCGACGCCATCTGTATTACATCTTAACGGTGTTGTAAGTCATCTGGCCATATCACAATTTTTACGTCTAATCTTCAATGACGGTTTTAGAGGCAAAGAGTACCTTCACTACAACCGCCAGACCGCAACTATGATGTCAGCTTCAGTTGAGCAAAATAATGATTGCCCGGCATGTGGCTTAAAAGGTTATCTCGGTGCCGGTGATGAAGATGAAGCCGAACTTGAAGATCTTTCTGATTTGAAAGATAGCAAAGCATTTGAAAAGATGAAAGTATAAGGAGGTTTTATTATGGGCTTAATTCATAATCTTTTGGTCGGCATAATCCATCTGGTTTTTGTTGCAATGGATATTCTGGTAATAATGGTGCTGGTCAAAGTTGTTTACGATAGATGGCAGATTGAATTTCTCAAGCATATTGCGAATGCGATTGAACCGGTGATAAATACAGTCACAACATCTGCAGGCAAATTAGCCATGACGATTACAGGCAAATCATATCCCCAGAAAACTTTGCTGGTATTACTCTTATTTAGCATGTGGATTATACGGCTTATAATTTCCAGTCTTATTTAAAACAAACTGAAATAGAGTTCGGAGCGAAAAGATGAAAACGATTTCAGAAAACAAAGCAGATATACAAGGCAGGCACCTTAAATGCTCTGACCTGTTAACGGAAAAAGAATTGATAAGCTTTCTCAGAATTCCCGAGGTTAGCAAAGCAGCAGACTACCATAATGTGATCGAAAATCTAAAACGAATGCATGGGCTTCCCAGAATTCATCTGTGCGGTAAGCCTCTGTATCCGATAGAAGCGGTCAAGAAATGGATTAAAGAAAAAACTATTCTGGATAAATAGGATTTGCGCTTTTGAGTAAACTTGGCTACAATAGATTTCAGGTTAATCCGAGTCTAACCAGCTTCATGAGTCGGAAAGGAGGTTTATGCCTATGAAACAGCTGGTTAAACTATGGAAAAGGCCGTGTAAAAACGGTCAAGAATTTAAGTATGTTCTGATTTGGTATGGTGAACAAGGAAAAGAACATTGGAAAGCCCTGAAACACGCTGATGCCCATAGGGCTGAACGGCAACGAGCTCAAAAAGAACGCGAACTTCGTATGGGACTCGTTGAAACAAAGCCAGTGAAACTTAGAGAATTCTTAAAAGATTGTACATCTCGCACTAAAGGTCAGATAAAGGAAGGTACTATAACGGAGTATAAAGCAGCAATGAATCAGTTTATTGAGGTAATCGGAAATATTCCTTACCAAAAAGTCAGGCTTTGCCATGGAGAACGATTTATTCAGGCTTGCCTCGACACAGGAAACCGCCCTGCCACAATTAACAAGAAGATTAGAGGCCTAAAAAGATTATTTCAATTGGCTCTTCGACGTGGGCAACTGGAAGAAAACCCTCTGAAGTTCGTTAAGAAGCTTAGAGTTGGAAAACAAAAATTTCGCACTTACGACAATAATGAATGCAAAAGAATTGTTAAAGTTGCCCAACAAACAAAAATAGGTGCACCTTTTAAATGGGATATACTAATCTTAACTGCCTTATGTACTGCTATGCGAAGTGCCGAGTTGCTCAATCTTGTCTGGGAAGACATCGATTTTGAGAAGTCACAAATTAATATTACTCCCAAAGAAGAAACAGAAACAACATGGCAGTGGACAATTAAAGACATGGAGCAGCGGTCGGTTCCTTTGATAGAGGAGATTTTACAACTTTTGATTCAACATCAAGCAGAACAGCCCAACGGCTATCCTTACGTGTTTATTCCACCAAATCGTTATGATGTTATCCAAAAGCTGAGAAAGAAAGGCAAATGGTTTGAAAGACACCAGAATCGTCCAGTGAACAATTTTCGACGTCAGTTTAACCTGATTTTATCAAAAGCTGGAGTAAAGCAGGGCAAATTCCATGATTTCAGAAGAACCTGCATATCCAAATGGTTTGCCAATGGTTTAAGTGAATTTGATGTAATGAATATGGCTGGGCATTCTAATTTTGAGACTACAAGGAACTATTATCTTGCTGTTCGAGAAGGTCTTTTGGATAAAGCAAGGACTGCAAGCAGCCATGTATTGCAAGGCATTTCCATTGCAAATTCATTGCAACTGGCTTCCAGCAGTCGGGAGAAAAAAAACGTCTCTCTGCAACATCTTGCGAATAAAGAACTTACCAACCACGCCCGGCAGGACTTGAACCTGCGACCTACGGATTAGAAATCCGTTGCTCTATCCAACTGAGCTACGGGCGCAATACATAAAAACTGGCAATACAGGCAGCAAATTTACACTAATTTTGCCGCTCAGTCAATATCAGAAGTTTCTTCACAAATTTTCAGCTGAAGGATATTTTTTGTTTTGCCGTCAACTTTAACGCCCTCATTTATCCGAATCGGCCAAACCCAGAGTATTTTTCGCCCATCAGAAATAATCATTATTTTTCGGCGTAATTTCTGCGGAACTCGCGCATTGGTCAAAAATTTGCCGACTTTTTTATCATCCGCCATTCCCAAAGGAACAAACCTGTCGCCGGATCTACGAAAACGAATTTTCAATGGCAATTCAACCTTATCAAAATCAAGCCATTCGATAAAATCTGTTTTTTCTGCTCTGAATTTTTCAAACTGCACTTTGTCAAAATTGAAAACAGAGGCCTCAATCAAGCAATTAACAAATTTAATTTGGCAAGGAATCTGTAATTTCACACTTGTTATACTTTTATTAACAGAACAGTATTTTTCTTTTGCTAAGGCAAAAAACAGTTTTTTATATTCTTTCCAAACAACAAATCCATTCGGCAAAACAATTTTTTTACCGCTGATATTTTGCTCAGCGAGACGTATGATTTTTTTGTAGTGTCCCTGTGTCAAACTTCTCTCACCACAACCAAGATGAGCTAAGGCGAGCCGAATAATCTCTATTTTGACCGGCTCCGGTTGACTTAGAAAATCTGCAATTTCAAACATAACATGGCCATCACTGTAATCGGCAAAATCCTGCCACGCTTTTTCTGCGTTACTACAAACCCGGTTATGAAATTTTTGAGCCAAACAAGATAAATCAAACAATTGCTCAGCCACTGATGATTTACAGTTTTTTTGTATTTCCGGCATTAGCCGATGGCGAATATAATTTCGTCTGTACTTACAATCTGCATTTGTTTTATCCGTTCGCCATTCCAGGTTTCGCTGCTCCAGATATTCAACAATTTCTTTTCTTGTTACCGAAAGCAGCGGTCTTACAAATAAAATATTTCCAGCTAACTTTCTCGCAGGCCAGATTCCACCAAGACCACGAAAGCCGGTTCCGCGAGCCAATCGCTGCAGAATTGTTTCAGCATTATCATTTTTCTGATGAGCAGTAACTATCCGATTACAATTATTGGCCCTAGCAATATCAACGAGATTTGCGATACGTAATTTCCGAGCCGCTGTCTCAATTGAAAGTTTGTTTTTACCAGCTTCCTTTTTTACATCTATTTTTTTTATTGTTAATTTTAAATTGAGATTTCCGGCTTGCTCGGCAACGAAAGATGCATCTTCATCACTTTCAAAACCCCGCAATTGGTGATTGAAATGAACACAAACAAAATCAACATCCAAAACGCCTTTAGTTTTCAGTGCAAAGAGAACATGCAAAAGGGCTGTGGAATCAGCTCCCCCTGAAATGGCAAGAATAACTCTGTCTGCCGGCTCAAAGAGCTTATTGGCTGCAATAAAATCAGCTATCTTGTTTTCAAATTCGGTTAACATCTTCATAAAGAAAAATAGGCCTGACAATTAAAATCAGGCCTAAGGTTTATGCGGAAAATACAAAAATACGCAAATACAAACTTCTGCTTTGCGAGCTATTCTTTTTCTGCGCTTTTGGTAAATTCTTCAATTCGCTCTTCGACAAATTCTCTGTCCTTTTTGCCAAGTTTTTCCTTTTCAAGGGCCTGCCTATAAAGCTCCAACGCCTCTGTTCTGCAGTGCAGGTGTCTATCCAAAATATATGCGGCTTTAAATCGCGCCGAATAAGGCGTTTTGGGATTCCATTGATAAGCCCTCTTGTAATACAAAAGAGCTATGGAATAATCTTTGAAATGCTTATAAATTCCAGCCGCCTTGTATGCGGCATCATCAAGCTTGTCGCTTGCGGGATGCTTGCTTATTAACTGATTGTATTTATCAAGTGCCAGCCGAAGCATATTTGCATTTGTGTAAACAACCAATTTCTTTGCCTGCTTTTCAAGCAGCACGGCATCTCTGTAAAGATAATCAGCTTCCGGAATTGAGGTCTGAGCTTTCAGCTTCGGACCGGCTAAGCTGGCTTCGATTATGTAATTGTACTGAGGCATAGAAGTAAGAGCTTTCAATTCCTTCTTCGCCCAATTCGATTTCATATTATTGCCGGTTTCGGCGTAATATTCGGCCAGCCGTTTCAGCCCAAGCCGATAGCCCTGTCGATTAATCGACATCTGCTCGATAATATCCGTTTCAGCTGCCATTTGCGGCTTAATTACATCAGCAGCGCTGATTATATGCTCACCCTGGCTTGGTAGAAGCTGAGCCCTGCCGCTATCCGCACTATGACAACCAACCAAAACATTTAATAAAACTATAATAAATACGACCAAAGTTTTTCTTGCCATAATGGCCTCCTTTTAATCTTAAATACAACTTCAGGCATCAATTATCGACTAAAACACTGCATCGTCAAGAACAAACATCTAAAAAATTACCTTTGAAAGCAACTCTAATCCAGGGCCTGCTTCAAATCGTCCAAAAGTTCCTTTGTATCCTCGATGCCGGCTGACAGGCGAACGGTATTGGGTTTAACGCCGAAAATCGTCCTTCTCTCCTCGGGCAAATACAGCATTGTAGTAAGAACCGGCAAACAAACGAGCGTTTCGGTGCAGCCAAGACTGACCGCATGATAGATAACATTCAGCTTTTCAACAAATTCTTTTGCCTGGCTCTGCTTCTGGCCAACGTCAAAAGCCAGTATTCCACCAAAACCATTCTTCATTTGCCTGGATGCGATTTCGTATCCGGCATCATCTTTAAGGCCGGGATAACATATCCTTGTTATTTTCGGATGCTCGCTTAGAAATTCGGAAATAGCCATAGCATTTTCAGCCATTTTCGCCGCACGAATTTTAAATGTTTTCAAGCCGCGTTCCAAAAGAGAAGCTGGAAACGGGTCAAGCGTAGTTCCTATCGCCTGACGCGTAAACCAGAGTTCGTCATAATGCTCTTTGTTAGAACAAGCAATTGCCCCAGCCATAAGGTCATTATGCCCGCCGAGTCCTTTGGTTGCACTATGAACTACCAAATCGGCTCCAAGCGTCAAAGGCAGCTGGTGATATGGCGTAGCAAAAGTATTATCCACAACAAGCATTGCACCAACGCTGTCCGCTAATTTACGCAAATGTTTAATGTCAACAATTTTTACAAGCGGATTACTCGGCGTTTCACAAAAAATCATTTTTGTATTGCTCTTGATATTTTCTGCAATTTTGTCACGGTCGGTGGCATTGAGCCATGTAACTTCAACTCCGAATTTTTCGAGAATCAATGAAACCTTATAATTAGCTCCGTAAACATCATGGAATGTCAGCAGGTGGTCTCCCGCTTTTAAGTAGGTCAAAAAAACCATAGTAAGTGCAGCCATCCCGGTGGTGCAGATTACGCAATCAGCGGCTTTTTCCATTAGTGCGATTTCTTTTTCGACTGCGCGAACAGTCGGATTATCATCACGATGATATGTATAGCCGTCAATTTCGCCATCGGTAATTTGACGCAATATCTCGAAAGACACATATTCATAATTGACCGCCGACACAATTGGCGTAACCATCGGCTTATTGCCATACGGAGTAAGATGCTCTCTTTGTCTCATTTTTCGTAACTACCTCATTAAAACCGCATAAATTTCAAATACAATTTTAGCATTTCTATTTGCCTGCCATACTAACAACCATTTGCTCTATAGCAACATTAGCTTTTGTTCGGCCGGTTTTTATTTCATAATCTATCTGCGCCAGCCGTTGCAGATTTGCGGCAATTTGCTTTAGATTTATTTTTCGCAGCTGGACAAAAAATGCGTCTTTATTGCCGAAGATTCGCAGCTTATTAGCAGTTTCGTAAGTAGTAGAGCCCTTTTCGAGCATCACTTTGGCATTAAACATTCTGCGAAGGTGAAACGCAAAAGCGCCAACAGATGTATATTCAGCCGATTTATCTTCCGCAAACATTTGTCTTAAACGGTCAATCGCTTTTGCTATATTGCCGGCGACAATCGCATTGATTACCTCGAAGGCATTAAACAAACGATTATTGCCAATGAGCGATTTTACATGCTCACTTGTTATTGTTTTTTCCTCACCAACAAATAATGCAAGTTTATCAACTTCATTGCGTAAACAGCAAAGGTCATCACCGGTCAATTCGACAAGAAGTCCAGCTGTCTGCTGCTGAATTTTTTTGTTGTGCGTATTAAAAGCGTATCTTGTAAGCTCCGCCGGCAATTCCCACGACTTTGGCTGTACCACAGTGATTAGTTTTCCAGCTTTGGTTAATTTTTTTGCCAGTTTTGTCTGACTCGGCCAACTGCCAACTGTCATTACAAGAATTCCAGTTGGGCAGGGATTATCGAAATAATTTTCGAGCAGCGAACGGTTGTCTTTAATAAAGTCATCCGCTTTTTTTATAAGGACAACTCTTCGTTCGCTCAAAAATGGCAGAGTTCGCAATTCGTCAAAAACCCCTGATGCGATGCATTGCTTTGCGTCTGCGTTGAACAATGCAAAAGCTCTTTGCTGCGGCTCAATCAGTTTATTGAGCAATTCTTCGCACTGACTATTAACAAGAGCTTCCTGCTTGCCGGCTATTACATAAATTGGCTCGTGCATTTAACAGTTGCCTCGTCTTTTATTTATCTGGTTTTTCTTTTGGATTATCCGCACTTTCAGCCATTATTTTAGCAGCTGCAACGAGTTTGTCATCAGCTTTCATTTTAATCAAACGCACGCCCTGCGTATTTCTGCCGATGGAGCGTATCTGGTCAAGACCGGTACGAATAATTATTCCGTTTGCAGTTATCATCATCAAATCGTCATTGGACTGAATAGCTTTTAGCGCAACGACTTTACCATTTCTATCTGTTGTTTTTATATTTATAAGCCCTAAGCCGCCTCGGCTTTGCACACGATAATTATCAAGTACAGTTCTTTTACCGTAACCATTTTCGCACACCGTAAGCAGAGATGCCTTTTCTTCATTGATTACCATATCGATTACAGAATCTTTATTACGCAATTTTATTCCTATCACGCCTCTTGAAACTCTGCCCATTGAACGAACCTGTTTTTCGTCAAAGCGTATCGCCATTCCATCACGTGTGCCAAGAATGATATGACTATCGCCGGCTGTCAATGCGACTCCAATCAGAGCGTCATCTGGGTCAAGTTTTATTGCAATTACACCGGTATTTCTCGGATGGCTGTACGCTGAAAGTTTTGTCTTTTTCACCAAGCCGTTTTTCGTTGCCATAACAAGCTGGCGATGCTGTGTTTCATCAGCACTTTCATCATCTTCAAAACTTCTAACATTTATTATTGATGCTATTGCCTGGTCGCCGAGTTTCAGAAGATTAGCTATATTTCTTCCCTTACTCTGGCGGGACATACTCGGAACATCATAAACCTTCAGCCAGTAGCACTTGCCTCTGTTAGTGAAAACCAGCAGATAGTCATGCGTAGAAGCGGTGAAGAGATGCTCGAGGAAATCGCCTTCTTTTGTATCCGAACCGATAATTCCCCTGCCGCCTCTTGCCTGTTTACGATAAGTATCCATCGGCATTCTTTTAACGTATCCATCGTGGCTCACCGTAACAATAACATCTTCGTCAGCGATTAAATCTTCTATGTCAAAGTTTTCAATGCCAGCAACAATTTTGGTTCGCCTTTTGTCAGCGTATTTTTCTTTCATTTCGTGAATATCTTCACGGATAATATCCATCAGAACCTGCTCATTAGCAAGGATTGCTTCGTAGCCATCTATCTGCTCGGCAAGGTCTGAAAATTCTTTAGCAAGTTTTTCCATTTCAAGTCCGGTCAGCCGCTGCAGCTGCATTGTCAAAATGGCATCGGTCTGCGGGCCTGTCAGAAATTGATTGGTTTTACTTTTCTCTTTAATAAAAGAGTCAGGCAGAATTTTTTTCAGTGTAGCCGAAGTAACCAACCGCAATGCTTTTTTCATCAGGTTGATTTTGGCCGTTGGTGCGTCTGGAGATTTTTTTATAATTTCGATGATTTCGTCAATATCACCAACAGCGAGAATCAGGCCTTCAAGAATGTGAGACCTGTTTCTGCATTTGCTCAGCATAAACTTGCTTCGTCTTCTGATGACAATTTTTCTATGCTCGATAAAATATTCAAGCATCTGTTTAATGTTGAGCGTTTCCGGCCGATTATTAACAAGTGCTATATTTGCGATGGCAAATGTTGTCTGCAACAAAGTATAGCGATAGAGTTTATTTAAGACGACTTCGCCGTCAGCATCTCTCTTCAAATCCACAACTATCCGCAAGCCGTGCCGGTCGGACTCATCTCTTACATCCGAAATTTCCGCAACGGAACCGTTCTGCACACAAGCCGCAATTTTCGCTACGATTGTGGTTTTAACAACCATATATGGAATTTCAGTTATTACGATTTTTTCTCTGCCTTTTTTGTTTGTTTCAATAGCTGCTTTGGCTCTAACAGTCAGATGGCCTTTTCCTGTTGTGTAGGCATCTTTAATTCCTTTTCTGCCGCAAATCATTCCACCTGTTGGAAAATCAGGCCCAGGCAGGCATTTGATAATATCTTTGAATCCACAATCCGGCTCTTCTATAACCAGCAGCAATGCATCGCAAACTTCGCCAAGATTATGTGGCGGAATATTAGTAGCCATTCCAACTGCAATACCAGTTGAGCCGTTCACCAACAGGTTTGGAAATTTAGCCGGAAGAACTGTCGGCTCCTCGCGGGTTTCATCATAGTTCGGCACAAAATCAACGGTGTCATATTTAATATCAGACATCATTTCCATAGCCGGCGCAGCCATTCTTGCCTCGGTGTATCGCATAGCAGCCGGCGGGTCGGAATCAATACTTCCAAAGTTGCCCTGCGGGTCAATCATCTGGTATCGCATATTCCATTGCTGGCCGAGCCGCACGAGCGTGCCATAAGTTGCCTGGTCGCCGTGAGGATGGTAATTACCGCCCGTATCACCGACGATTTTAGCGCATTTACGATGCTTGCTGCGCGGGCCGAGACTCAGGTCGTTCATTGCAACAAGTATTCGCCTTTGTGAGGGTTTTAATCCGTCCCGTACATCCGGCAGAGCTCTTGAGACAATCACACTCATCGCATAATTGAGGTAGGAAACTTTTAATTCATCGAGAATACGCATATCCTCAAAGCGTTCCTGTAGCAGATTAGCTTCATCCATATATTGTAATGTCCTTAAAAATTGACTTTGTACGTGGTAAGATACTTGTAATCAGCGATAAAGTCAAGAATTGAACTGTCAATTTAAGCCGCTTTGCCTGCCGAAATACAGATGTAAAAATTGTTTGCCACTATTGGGCGCAGCTGTTAGTATGTCCGAGTTATCGACAAGACAACAAAAATACAATTAAAAGGAGATTAGGATGGCCTCAAAAAAACACGCAAAGATTTTTATTTTCACATTTTTATTGTTAATTTCAGTTTTTATTGCCAACGCATCCGTTGCAGCAGAAAAACCCATCTACTTAAATTCTCAGGCAGCAGTTGAGGATAGAATTGAGGATTTACTTTCCCGAATGACGCTTGAGGAAAAGATAAAGCAGCTCGGCGGAGATGAGACTGGTTTTTCGACTCCGGACAATGAGCGGCTCGGCATACCCGGCTTCAAAATGGCTGATGGCCCTCACGGCGTTCGCCACGGCAAAGCAACCTGTTTTCCCGGCTCGCTCGGCCAGGCGTGCAGTTGGGATACGGATTTGATTTCCCGAATTGGCCAGGCGCTTGGCAAAGAGTTCCGAGGCAAAGGCCGATATGTTGGACTTGGCCCCTGCATAAATATAATTCGAGACCCAAGAGGCGGCAGAAGTTTTGAAACTATGGGCGAAGACCCGTATCTTACTTCTCAACTGGCAACGGCTTACATAAAAGGTTTGCAAAGCCAGAAAGTAATTGCCGTACCTAAGCACTACGCCTGCAACAATCAGGAAAACGGCCGAATGAATAATAATGTCGTAGTAGGTGAAAGAGTTCTTCGTGAGATTTATCTGCCTGCCTTTCGTGCTTGCGTGGTAGATGGCGACGCAATGGGAATTATGTCTGCCTATAATAAAGCCAACGGTTTGTACTGCTCGGAAAATCCACACTTATTAACCGACATATTAAAAAATGAATGGGGATTTAAGGGTATTGTAATTTCCGATTGGGGCGCATGCCACTCAACAGCTGCTTCAGCTAATGCCGGCCTTGACGTTGAAATGCCGCATTCTGACTACTTTGGTCAGTCGCTTTTGGATGCCGTTGAAAATTGGGAAGTACCGGAAGAAAAAATCAATGAAGCGGTTCGCCGTGTTTTGCGAACTAAATTCTGGGCTGGTGTTTTTGAAAATCCTGTCGAGCCAAATGAAAGTGCGGTCAATACGCCGGAGCATCAGGCATTGGCACTTGAAGCTGCGAGAAAAGCTATCGTATTACTGAAAAATGAAAAATCGGCACTGCCGCTGAATAAAGAAAAAATTAAAAAAATTGCCCTCATCGGCCCCAATGCGGATGTCGCCAGACCAACCGGCGGCGGCAGCAGTTACATTACTCCATATTATGCCGTTTCTGCTCTGGAGGGCATAAAAAACAAAGTCGGTGATGATGTTCAAATCAATGTTGTCAGGGGCTGCAATCTTGGCATTGAGGATTCTTTTTACACAATCAAAAATTTAAAACCGACAAATAAGGACCAGTGCGGCTTACTCGGCGAATACTACAACAATATATATCTAAGCGGCGAACCAGCTGTCAGAAAAATTGACGCATCGGTCGATTTCGACTGGGGCGGTGAATCACCAATAAATGCAATTAACAATGACGGTTTTTCCGTAAGATGGACTGGAAAACTTACTCCTGAAAAAACCGGCGAGTATGAACTTGCAACAACAACCGATGATGGTTCACGTTTATTTTTGGATGGCAAGCTGATTATTGACGATTGGCAGGACCACCCCACGGAAACTCATTCGGTAAAAGTTACTCTCGAAGCCGGACGTGAATATGACATTCGTTTTGAATACTATGAAAACGGCGGTGGTGCCGTGGCCAAGCTCGGCTGGAATATGCCTCAAGAAAAACAGACAGGTACATTTACGGAGGCAAAAAAAGCTGCCGAAGAAGCAGATGTTGCCATTGTAGTTGTCGGCACAAATGCTCAAATAGAAACCGAAGGTCGCGACAGAAATACGCTGGCTCTGCCCAGCCAACAGGACGAATTGATAAAAGCTGTTTTCCAGGCAAATCCCAAAACTATCGTAGTACTCATCAGCGGTTCGGCTGTTTTAATGGACAAATGGATAGATAAAGTTCCAGCGGTTCTTGAGTGCTGGTTCGGCGGCCAGGAAGTCGGCAACGCCATTGCTGATGTTATTTTCGGCAACTACAATCCATCCGGCAAATTACCAATTACTTTCCCCTTAAACGAACAACAGCTGCCGTCGTTTGATAATGATTATGAAACAGCTGGCGAAAGTCGCGGCTACCGCTATTATGAAAAACAAAATCTAAAACCGCTTTTCCCATTTGGCTATGGCCTTAGCTACACCAGTTTCGAATACAGCAATCTGAAAGTTAAGCCACAATTATGCAAAATTTCCGATACTGTAACTGTAAGCGTAGATGTTTCCAATGTCGGCAAACGTACTGGCGATGAAATTGTTCAGCTTTATGTAGGCGATGTTAAGGCAAGCGTTCAGCGGCCACTAAAAGAATTAAAGGGTTTTAATCGTGTTACGCTTCAACCGGGACAAACAAAAACCGTAACGTTCACTCTCGGCGGAGACTCTTTTGCCTTTTACGATGTGGATGCGAAAAAATTTGTAACTGAGCCGGGTGCATTTAAAATAATGGCCGGTACGAATTCCGCAAACTATCTAACAACTGGTCTGGAAATTGTTCCTTAACGGCAAAATAAAGGGTAGCTCTAAGGTTTACTTTAATTTGATTGGCAGGCCATCGTTGCTCGACTGCTCTATGAATATTTTCATATTATGCAGCAGCACCTCTACCTGCTCACTGTTTTCAAGTAAACTTTCGTAGAGCTTGCCATCGTTGATAAACCTTGCGATTGTACCCCGACCGTTGTTGATTTTTTCCAAAATAACGCTAAGCTGAATCACGGCTTTACTTAGCTCCTGACTTGTATCAGTTCCCTGAGCTGAAAATTTCTGAATTTCTTTAAGTGTTTCAGTAGCTTGATTTGAAGCTTCGGAAAGATTAGCCAACGCAGTTTTGATGCTTTCTTTATTTTCATCATCGCCAATAATATCATTTGCATTTTTGACAAGTTTTGCGAGGTCTTCAGCCAAATCATTCAATTTTTTCTGTGTTTCTTCGGGGAATAATTCACTATTGATTCCGATGCTGCCCTGCAGAACAGTGCCATCTTTTAAAAATTCCGTTGCGGATTGACTATAATCCTGCGGCGGAGCGACAAGTTCTATGTAACTACTGCCGAGACCTCTTGTCATTAATTTTGCTTCAAGGTCTTTTGGAATGTCTTTGTATTTTTTATCGATGCTTACAATAACAGTTGTCTGATGGTAGGATTTATTTGTTTTGAGATTTCGCAGAACTTTCGGCGGTTCAACTTTTGTTACACTTCCAATTTGATAGCCGCAAAATTGGACAGCTGTTTTTTTCTGCACACCTGCTGCTTTCGGTAATTGGATAGTAATTTCAAAAGATTTCCATTTACTGACCGCTATCGGCAAATCGCCAAATTTGAAGACCAGCCAAAATAAAGAGCATAAACCCAAAAACACGAAGAGTCCTACTGCGATATTTCGTTTTCTCTGGATACTTTCATAATCATTCACTGTTTGCTTCCTTTCAAATCAGTACGACTTTTTTTCGATTGCATTAGTTTGTTTTTTGGTTCGGCTCTGGCTTGTAGAAATAATTCCCTTATCGCTCTCAGCGGATAGCCGCTTTTGTTGAGTTTTTTTACCAGTTTAATTCTCTCAATACTATTTTCGTCAAACATCCGCCTTGCTGTTAAGGTAATTTTTACCGGTTCAACCAGCCCTACCATAATGTAATATTGCAGAGATTGCCTGGAAATGCCAGCTTTTTTTGCGGCTTGACCTATCGGCATCAATTTGCTTTTTTGCTCCACAGCTTGTCCCCACATTCCCTGCTAAACACTAAATTTTTCACTATTGCCGATTTTTTCAGCAGCAATCTCTACCAGAGCCAAAAATGATGTATTTATCTGCTGAAAAGTCAGCTTTTTCAAAGCCGGCTCGGCTCCCTTATCTAACTTCGTAAATTTCCGTGAAATCATTAACAAATAATCGAATCCAGCTGGAATTTGCTCCTGATTTTGCCGAAACGCCTCTCTTAACAGCCGTTTCAGCCGATTTCGCACAACCGCCCTTTTATCGTACACTTTGCCAACCGAAACACCCAGCCGTGAGTAGCCGCAATCATTTCTCGCTATGTACATTGTGAGCAGCTCATTTCTAAAACTGATTTTATTAGCGAGAACATTTTTGAACTGCTCGTTACTTACAAGCCGTTGTTTTTTTTTAAAGGTCAGCTGTTTCATTGCCGCTCAATCGCTGAAATAACACTAACTATATCTTTTTATACTTTTGAAGTAACTCCAAGTCCGTACATTCGGTCAGCTTCACTTTGCTTGGCCAACACTTCTGCGCTTAACTGGCGATGAACTGCTCGAGCAGTCAGCAAGCCGGAAAGTTTATTTGCCTCCTGCGAGACAACGACCGGCAAGTATTCAACTTCAAATTTTTTCATTTTATCCAGGCCATCTCCCAGCGGAATATCAGCAGTAATCGTTGCAACTATCGGCTCGACAATATCAAGTGCCACCAGCCAATCGTTTAGTTCCTGAGTTGCAAACATATTTCTTATGCCGTCAAGCGTAATAGCTCCTATCAGATTTTCATCACTGTCAATAACACAGTAATAGAAATTTTCAGTAGTACTGACTACTTTAATAACCTCGCTCAAAGACGTTCCCGCTGACAGAACCGGCATTTTCGCATTCATAATATCACCGACTTTATACGTTTTAATAAGGTCTTCTTCGGTAACATTTAGGCCAAGCTCGCCCGCTTTTCCAGCTCCGATTTTAACTCCAATCGGGCCGATTATCTGAAGTATGAATGCGCCGATAATTATAACGAGCAGCATAATCGAACTAATGTTTTGGTCAAATTTCTGACTCGCCATAATTAATAAACCGACAGCAATTCCGCCCTGCGGATACAGACAAAAGCCGAGATATTTTCTAACAGTTTTAACAGCACCACAGTAAACACTTCCCCAATACGCGCCTGCAGTTTTGCCAACCACGCTTCCAATCACATACGCAGCCACAAGCAGCCAAATCATTTTTGTAACATTTGAAACATCCAATCTTGCTCCGACAAGAACGAAAAACAACACGTAAATGGGTGCGGAAAAATTGCGAAGCAGTGAAAAAGAAATTTTTGCTTTGTTTGATTTGCTATTTATCAACGTCAATCCAAGAGCCATTGACGAAAGTATAACATCAAGATTCAGCCGTATCGCCATCCCGACAACGAGCAGAGCTGAACTGATTGTGAAGACCAACACTTTTTCATTATCATCGATTCGTTTCAGAATCCAATTCAAAATCCATCCAGCTGCAATTCCCATAGCAAGCGAGCCAACTATTTCATAGAAGGAATGAACAAGTGCAAAAATAAATCCTGTTTCCTGATGGCCGGTAATTACGCCTGCAACACTAACTCCCACCGCATATAATACGAGAGCGAGCGCATCATCGAGAGCAACAATAGCAGTCAGCATAGTTGTCAATGGGCCGCGTGCCTTATATTCCCACAACACACTAACTGTCGAAGCCGGGTCGGTCGCCGAGCAGATTGCACCAAATACCACGCTGACCGCCAACGCCATCTGCCAATCGGAAAAACATATCATTACAGCAAAACTTAGCAATCCAACCAGCAAAAATGCCGTCAGCCCTTCAAACAGTAAAATAGCTAAAACCTGCTTTCCAAGTCTTGCAAAAACCTCACGTTTTAGTTCGCCGCCGATTAGAAAACCGATTATTCCAAGTGCATACAGATTGAACGGCTCAAACATTTGAATCGTTCCATTTGAGAAAACTTTCAAGACCGGCCCAAGAACAATTCCTATAGCAACATAGCCCACAATTTGCGGAATGTGGAGCTTCTGAAAAAGTTTAGCTCCCACCACGCCGCAAAAAACAGCTATTCCCATCAGCAGGATAATATTGAGATGCTCATCGCCCTGTACCAAAATGCTACATAGTAAATTAACCACAGTTTTACATCCTCTTGAAACATAAAATATTACCATCAGGAAGGCACAAATCAAGCCGCAGAATATGTAATCCAACACAACAACCGCAGCAAAGAATGTTTATGCTAATGTTAAAATTGGTTTTGTCAAAGAATTTCCTTTTATTGCAGCTATTTGGAATTTATTGATTTTGACTTTATTAAATAGCTTGGTTGCGGTATATTTAAGCTATGCCTGTTAGTAATTGTAATTTTGAAAGGAACGTAAAGTGCCTGAGAAAAACAAGTTTATCCGTTTCTTTCTATATAAATTGGGTGGTTTCATGCCGCTGACTTTCATTGGTGTGTTTATATTGCTTTTGGTTACAACCGCGCCATTGATGATGCGGATTAAGTCCACTCCTGCGCAAATGGAACAACCGGCAGTTGAAACACAATCAATTGACAATAAGCAGCCAATAACGAGAACCGAAAAGAAAACACAAAAGAGAAATTTGAATAATATCATCCTAGCAGCTCGAACGTGGGGGCCTGTTCTTAAATCCTGGCACGGACAAACGGCAACCGATTTCACCTTGCCCGACCTTAATGGCAAAGAGCATAAATTAAGCGATTACAATGGAAAAGATGTTATAATTGTTTTCTGGGCTACGTGGTGTGGGCCTTGTATCAGGGAAATACCGCATTTGAAAAAACTGCGAAATACAATCAGAAAGGATAAATTAGCCATATTAGCCATTTCGAATGAGCCGACTGATTTGCTGGAAAGATTTGCCAAAAAACGCCGAATTAATTATACAGTTCTTTCGTCCAACGGAAATCCCCTACCTGCTCCTTTTGACCGTGTAACCTCAATTCCAACCACCTTTTTCATTGATTCAACCGGCAAAATAAAACTGGCTGCTTCAGGTATGATTTCACTGGGCGAGCTCAAAGCCATTCTAAAAGCAGAGTAACCAATTGCCGACAGAAATCTATTATTGTTTTTTCATTAGCTGGTTGTATTCGTTTTGGAATCTCAATTTGTGGGCAACTTCTTCTTCTGCAATTGCCATCAGAACTTCGCGAGTTTCCTGTTCATAAGCATTTGGCAGCAAATTCACGTAGGTTCTAAATGATGCCTCTTCCTTTTCAATAGCCATGAGAAGCATGTCCTTGTAATCCATATCCAACGATACCTTATCACCAATTAGAACACTTTTTTTGACATATTTTTCAGGAACTTCTCTTATTGTTATGGTTTTGCCAAGTTTAACAAGCTCCAGTTCCAGCTTAGCTTTGTGTTCCAATTCTTCTTCGGCCAGCTGTTCAAACATTTCACGAACCTTATCATCGCTTAGATACTCAGCCAGGCCGGTATAAAACTCATAAGCTTCTATTTCTCGTTCGATGGCAAATTCAAGAACTTCCTCAAAAGCATCCGTTTTTTCCATTTTAGGCCTCTTTTTATCCCCAGTTATTTGGTATGCAAATTATACAAAATTGATGTAAAATTGCACAAGTTTATTTTTTTTCTTGAGATTGTGTTTATTTGGCATATTTTCAAAATTTTCTGGACAATTTTCAATCAGCTCGTTAGAATTACGGGTTTGAGATTTGACGATAAAATTTACATAAGTTTTTAGAGGTATTTTATGGCTCATAAAAAAGGACAGGGTTCATCGAGAAACGGCCGAGACAGTGGTCCGCAATATAGAGGTGTTAAACTTTACGGCGGACAGGCAGCTTGTGCCGGCTCTATTATTGTAAGACAGTGTGGAACGAAATTTTTCCCCGGCAATAATGTCGGAATGGGAAGAGATTTTACTCTTTTTGCAACTGCTGACGGCACGGTCGAATTCAAAGGCCGCAAAGTTCACATTGTCTGACGACCAGATAGCTGTTAAAATAATCAATAACAATTAAGGATGGTATATTTTTTACCATCCTTTTTTTATAAAAGGTACGAGCAACTAATATATGTTTATTGATGAAGCAAAAATTCATATAAAAGCCGGCGACGGCGGCAACGGCTGCCTTAGCTTTCGGCGGGAGAAATATGCTCCCAAAGGCGGCCCTGACGGCGGTGATGGCGGCAAAGGCGGCGATGTCTATTTTGAAGCAGTTGAAAATCTTGATACGCTGCTCGATTTTACCGGCAAGCATCATTGGCACGCCAAAAACGGCCAGCCCGGCGAAGGTTCAAATAAATACGGCTCCAATGGCGAAGACCTTATAATCAAGGTTCCGCCCGGAACACTGGTTTATGATTGCGATTTGGACTTGCTCTTAAAAGACCTTAATGAAATCGGAATGAAGGTACGTTTTTGTCCGGGCGGAAGAGGCGGCAGAGGCAACAAGCGATTTGCAACTGCACTTAATCAAACGCCAAGACATTATGAGGAAGGCAAAAAAGGCCAGGAAAGAAATGTCCGCCTCGAATTAAAACTGATTGCCGATGTTGGCCTGGTTGGAATTCCAAACGCCGGCAAAAGCACATTAATTTCCCGCTGCTCAAAGGCCAGACCCAAAATTGCCGATTATCCTTTCACTACTCTTGAGCCGGTTCTCGGAATTGTCGAGCTGAGCGATTTTCGTCGATTCGTTCTCGCTGACATTCCCGGATTGATTGAAGGAGCACACAGCGGAACTGGTTTGGGATTTGATTTTCTAAAACACATAGAAAGAACTCGTATTATCGTACACATCCTTGATATAATGCCAAACGTTGGTTCAAGTGCCGCTGAAAATTATAAAACCATCCGCAACGAATTGGATAAATACAGCAAAGAGCTTGCGAAAAAGCCGGAAATAATTGTGGCTAATAAAATCGACCTTGACCCAACCGGCGAAATAGTAAAAGATTTAAAAAAAGAGCTTGGCAAAGAAATTGAGCAGATTTCCGCCGTAACCGGCGAAGGCATCACGCAACTGAGCGAACTGTTATGGCAAAAAGTCCAGGAAAATAAAAAATAGCAACAAACAACGCTTGCCCTCCATAGCTTGCGAAGGAGGGAGCAACTAATTATGAATATAATTGCGATAGATATTGGAAATACGAATACGGCAATCGGCTTATTTCTCAACGACAAAGAAGAATCAATAAAAACAATTGCAAATGATTCGCAGGTGGAACTGGCAAAGCATATCAAGTCTTGCTGGCAGAAAATTCCTGTTGTTAAAAATTCAAAAGAGAAAAAGCGAGATGGCGTTATTGTTGTAAGCTCAACCAAGCCGGCTGTAACAAAACTTATTGGCAAAATTATTAAAGAAAATATCGACGAAAAAATTCTGCTTATTGGCAAAGACATTCCACTTCCGATGAGTTTATGGGTGGATGAGCCGGACAAAGTCGGAACCGATAGAGTTGTTTCCGCTGCAGCGGCTTACGATGTTGTTGGAGATGCAGTGGTCATTGCCGATTTTGGAACAGCTGTTACGATTGACCTTGTCGATTCAAACGGCATTTTTCAGGGCGGCGTAATTTGTCCCGGCTTTGAAATCAGTGCAAGAGCATTAAAGGATAATACCGCTCAATTGCCGGAGGTAAAAGTTACACGGCCGGATTCACCTTACGGCAAAAACACAACCGAAGCTATAAATTGCGGCCTATACTATTGTGCAGTTGGTTTGCTTGAAGATATAATTCGGCGTTACGCAGAAAAAATCGGCAACTGGCCGCAGACAATTCTAACCGGCTCAGCTGCAAATGTTATAAAAGATGATTGTGAGTTTATAGATTCATGGGTTCCGAATCTTGTAATTAAAGGCATCGTCCTTACGTACAAAAAATATATCGAAGAAAAAGCAAATACATAAACACAAAAATCTATTTTGGCTTTTCAATCTGCTTCAAATATGAACTCCAAATCAAAAACGAGCAACGAGCAACGCTTGTCCGCCGTAGCTTCAGCGAAGGCGGAAGCTACGAGCAACGTAGTTGCCGCAGTTATGACCGGCAAAGGAGCCGGCGCAATATCAACTATCGAGGTCTTTGGCAAAAAGGCCGAAACCGTCATACAAAAAATCTTCATCCCTTCAAAAAATAATCAATCACAATTAAAAACAGGCCGTGTTTTGCTCGGCACAATTAAAGATGGAAATGAAATCATCGACCAGGTTACAATCGGCTGCGAAGCTGATAATTGCTACGCTATAAATTGTCACGGCAATCCTCTGATTGTCGAAATGATTATGCAGCTGCTCGGCAAAAACAGCGTAAAACTAATAACTGCGAAAGAACTTTTAATAAAAATATTCTGCCAGCAGGAAAAATTAAACACCATCGAGCTGGAATCAAAGTTGGCTCGATTAAAAGCTGCAACAATTGAGGGAACAAAAATAATTGCAAATCAAATTGATTTTGGCCTGGCCAGAACCACTGCAAACTGGCTGGAAAATTTGGATGATTTGCAACTTGATGAAATTAAAACGCAATGCGAAAAAATTCTAAAAGCAACTCAAACAGCTGGATTGATTATGTATGGCTGCAAAATCGCTATAGTTGGCCAACCTAATACTGGGAAAAGCACATTGCTGAATTGTCTTTGCGGCCGCCAAAAAGCGATAGTAACCGATGTTCGCGGCACAACCCGCGACTGGGTAAGTGCTTTCTGCAAAATCGGGCCACTTTCAGTAGAATTATTTGACACAGCCGGTCTGGACGAAAAACTTTCAACTTCCGAGCAAGCCGCACAAAAAGAAACCGTAAATATTTTAAGACAAGCTGATTTGGTTTTATTTGTTTTGGATGGCAGCGAATCAATAGAACAGTTAGACAAAAAAGTTATAGATAAACTTGTCCCGAGCCAGGCCGAGGGAACTATTCTAACTGTTTTGAATAAATCCGATTTAGAATTTCATCTCAAAACCGACAAACTGCCTTCAATATTAAATAACACTGTTAAAATAAGTGCAAAATTAGATACTGGAATTGATGAGCTTAGAGAAAAAATCCTTAAATTGTCCGGCACTGATAATTTCGATTTGCGACAAGCGGTTTGCACAACAACTCGGCAGGAAAATTTATTGATACGATTAACTAATGCAAAATCAAAAGATATTGCCGTGGCAATTATAACAGAGTTGTTAAACGCTCCATTGAGTGTATAATCTTTTAATATGGCCGCACAAGACAAAAAATTAACTCCTGCAATGAAGCAGTTTCATCACTTCAAGCAGAAATATCCCGATGCGATATTGTTTTTTCGCATGGGCGATTTCTACGAAACTTTTTATGAAGATGCCAGAATCTGCTCGAAGGTTTGCGGTTTAACTTTAACCAGCCGCAGTAAGGGCAAAAATCCAATTCCGCTGGCCGGAGTGCCCTACCATGCGGTTGACGGTTACATAAAAAAAATGCTGCAAGCCGGCTACAAAGTTGCAGTTTGCGAACAAATCGAAAATGCCAAAGATGCAATAGGCGTTGTAAAACGTGATGTTGTGCGAATCATAACAGCCGGCACATTAACTGACGATACATTGCTTGATGCAAGAGAGGACAATTTTCTCTGCTCGGTATGGCTCGATTCAAAACAGGCAGCAATCAGCTGGGTTGACATTTCAACCGGCCACTTTTTCGTCCAGCATTTGCCGGAAGAAAATCTGCTCGACGAATTATTGAGATTATCACCAGCCGAATGCCTTTTGCCCGACCGGCGCGGCGAATTATTTGAAGCTGAAACAAAAAAACTTGCCAAGAGCATTTCGCAATTGACCAACTGCATAATAACTGAAAGACCGCTTTGGTATTTCGACCCCTACCAGGCAAAGCAGCGTTTATTAAAACATTTCGGAACAGCTACTTTGGAGGGTTTTGGCATTGAAGATGCTGACGGTTGGCTAATCCCACCGGCTGGAGCAATTATCGAATACTTAAATGAAACACAAAAAACCGCCCTCGGCCATATTTCGAATATCAAAAAAATCAGCCGTGAAAAATTCCTGCAAATCGACCAGACTTCTCTGCAAAGTTTGGAGATTTTGCGAACAATTCGTTCGGAAGGCAAAAAGGGCTCACTTTTGGATTGCCTCGATTCAACGCTAACCGCAATGGGAGCGAGGATGTTCAGAAGCTGGCTGTGTATGCCCCTTAATAATCTCGGAGCAATAGAACTTCGTCAGGACGCAATCGAGGAATTAAAAGATGACGAAATGAAATTGGCCAAAATTCGCGGACTTCTCTCGAACGTCTGTGATACGGAAAGAATTGCAGCTCGGCTCACAACTTCAAGGGCAGCGCCTCGGGATTTACTAGCATTGGCAAACACACTTCGGCAAGTGCCGATTTTACGGGAAATTTTGCAGCAATTTACAGCTGATTTACTTATGCAATTAGCTGACAACTGCGATAGTATGGACGAATTAGCTGTTCTTCTTGAAGCGGCAATCGAGCCAAACAGTCCCACACATTTTCGAGATGGCGGCGTAATAAGAGCCGGCTTTTCTGAAAAGCTCGACGAACTTCGCTGCATTTCCAGAGACGGCCAAAGCTGGCTCAGGAATTACCAGAAAACTCAGGTAGAGCTGACCGGAATTACAAATTTGAAAATCGGCTACAATAAAATTTTCGGCTATTACATTGAAGTGAATCACTCCGCTGCCGAAAAAGTTCCGGACAATTACGTTCGCAAACAAACCATAAAAAATGCTGAGCGTTACATCACCGATGAATTAAAAAATTACGAAGGCAAAGTTCTTTCAGCAGACGAAAAAGCAATCGAGCTTGAACTCGAACTTTTCGAGCAGGTTCGCAGTCAGGCCACACAATATGTTCTGCGTATGCAAAAACTCGCTGAAGTTTTGGCAGATTGCGATTGCCTTTGTTCGCTCGCATTCACAGCAAGACGGCGTAATTACATTCGTCCGAAATTAACCAGCGGCGGTGAGCTTGAAATAATCGAAGGCAAACACCCTGTGTTAGCTGAATCTCTGCAAGCCGAATTTGTGCCAAACGACATTGAACTGGGCAGCGGCTTTGGTGATTGTTTAATTATTACAGGCCCAAATATGAGTGGAAAGAGTACATATATTCGGCAAACCGCCCTGCTTGTTTTAATGGCTCAAACGGGCAGTTTTATTCCAGCTAAGGCCGCAACTATTGGCCTGGTTGACAGAATTTTTACACGTGTCGGCGCTTCGGATGAATTAAGCAGAGGCCAATCGACTTTTATGGTCGAAATGACCGAGATGGCAAACATTATTAACAATGCCACTGAAAAATCTCTCGTGATTTTGGATGAAGTCGGCCGCGGCACGAGCACTTACGATGGCCTATCTCTTGCCTGGGCAATTACCGAACATATTGCGAGCAAGCTGAAATGCCGAACGCTTTTTGCAACGCATTATCACGAACTGACCGAACTTGCCGAGCTTTTTGAAAACGTTAAAAATTATAATGTAGCTGTTCGTGAATGGATGGATGAGGTTGTTTTCCTGCACAAGATTTTGCCCGGCGGAACTGATAAAAGTTACGGCATTCACGTTGCCAAGTTAGCTGGCATTCCAAAATCTATTTTGGACAGGAGCAGTGAAATTTTAAACGAACTGGAAAGCACATTCCAAAAAGAGGCCGGAGGAGAGCATTTAGCCAAACACAAAACAAAAGAGCCGGATACGGATTTACTTTTCGTACAGAAACATAAATCGGTTCTGGATAAACTAACTACAATCGACCTTGACAATCTTACCCCCATTGAAGCAATAAATCTGTTAAGCCAGATAAAAAAGGAAATTGACGGAAAATAATTTACTAAACTTTCAACGTAAAGTATTTGTCCACTTAAGAAATTATTTTATTTATCCTGTTCCTTGATTTCACTTCTTAACTTCGTATAGTTTCTAATCTTTTGCTGCTTATCCTCCACAGAACTTACCTGATATTTGTAGTAGCCATTGTATAATTCTCTGGTGTAATTATTAGGTTTGGTTAGTATTGCTGAGACATAATAATTTTCGCCATCGTAAAGAAACTGGTAAAACTTAGGAACATAAGGCGACTCATACACTATGGGGCTGTCATCGTAAGGAAGCTTTAATTTTTTCCCCAATTCAGATTGAAAATATTTCAACAATTCTTCAACAGAATCTACATATCCTGAAACCCCTGGCGGTGGATATTGATATTGTTCAGGAATTTCCTGGTCGGTAATAACAACACTTACAGGAACCGCAACATAACCTTCCTCAACATCTTCAAACCAATCATGGTAGGGATAGTTACCCGTTTTTTCTTTGTACTGCTCACAAAGTTCAGCAATGTAATGAACATCTTGAATTCTCTCAGCATCAGTCTTGGGATCAGTTTGAGGGGTGTCAGTATTGCATCCAGCAAAAACAACAAATAGAAACAAGGCCATTATTTCTATTGTTTTAATCATTCGACTCATTTTTACACCCCTAACATAGTTTTGTGTTTTGTCATTCTCGTTCAATTAAATATAATAACTACAAACCTCTTTCCAGTCAAACCAAAATTTACTCTTGTTTTATTGCTTAGATGATTGATTTTTCATTTGGTTTATTGAATGTCTTTGGCTATTATATCGGCTATGAAAAAGGTTCTTGCAGATAGGACAAATAAAATCGACGCAAGCGGAATACGAAAAGTTTTCGCTCTCGCAGCCACAATGAAAAACCCAATAAATTTCTCAATCGGCCAGCCGGATTTTGATATTCCCCAGCCAATAAAAGCTGAAGCAATAAAAGCCATTCAATCCGGCGCAAATAAGTATTCACTGACAGCCGGCGATGATGCTCTAAAAGAGAAAATAACCAGTCAAATAAAAGATAAGTTCGGCTGGCAAAATCCATCGACAATTGTAACCAGCGGAGTAAGCGGCGGATTGCTGTTGGCTTTTATGACACTAATAAATCCCGGCGATGAAGTCATAATACCAGACCCGTATTTCGTAATGTATAAACATCTCGTAAATATGCTCGGCGGAAAATGCGTTTTTGTTGACAGCTATCCTGATTTTAATCTGCCGGTCGAAAAAATCAGCAAAGCCATAACGGATAAAACAAAAATTATCGTGCTAAATTCACCCTGCAATCCGACGGGAATTGTATATTCAGCAGAGCAAATCAAGGCAATGGCAAAAGTGGCAGCAGAAAAAGACATTCTCGTTATTACCGATGAAATCTACGACAGATTCTGCTACGACGGGCCGTGCCCGAGCATAGCGAGCTATTACGATAAAACGCTTTTGCTTGGCGGCTTTAGCAAAACCTACGCAATGACCGGCTGGCGGGTCGGATTTGCGACAGCACCGGCGGCACTGGCTGAAGTAATCGAGCAGATGACAAAAATTCAGCAATATACTTTTGTCTGTTCGCCCACGCCTTTTCAAAAGGCAGCTGTTGCGGCGATGGATTACGATGTAAGTGATTTGGTTGCTGCATACAAAAAGAAACGGGATTTGATTTACAACGGCTTGAAGGAAAAGTTTGAACTTAATCTGCCCGGCGGTGCTTTTTACGCATTTGTAAAAGCGCCCGATGGAATTAGTGCAACAAAGTTTGTTGAAAAAGCCATTGCCAATAATGTTTTAATAATTCCCGGAAATGTTTTTAGTGAAAAGGATACGCATTTCAGGATAAGTTACGCAACCAGCGATGACAAAATCCAAGAGGGAATCGAAATCCTCTGCAAACTTGCATAGTACCATAATACGATTAAAAAAGATTGCAGATTAACTTTTTATTCTATTGTATGTACAACATTCTCTGCCTGGCTTTGTATCTTTTTTTCAACAGTCTCTGTTACAGTATCTATTATTCGGGTTTTTGTTTGTTCGTCTGTCAAATAGCTGTCAAGGCATTGGCTCAATTCGTCGGTTTTGAATGGCGGCTCAGAATATGCCCGAACGACGTAGCTTTCTGTTGTTCTTGAAAACCTCTTTCGCCATTTGCGTAATCTATCTTGCTCTGAATATCTTTCGATTTTTTGTTGATTTTTTTGCATAGCTGTCTCGTATTCATCTCGGAGATCTGTATCCTGTATGGTCTCCGATTCTATAGTGCCTGGGAACCCCATACTAATAGCTACGACATTAGGGCTGACTGTCACTTCATTTGGGTCCCAACTTGGATCAATAGCAGTTATCAATCGTTTCCATGTATGCAGACGCACTTCCAGGTCTTTCTTCCTGCTTTGTGCAAAATCCTCACCTTTGGGTGCGTCAAACGCATACATTTTTGTTATTACATGATCAGTTAATTCCAGCTCTATAGTAACTGAGATTTTATCTGGTTCTTCCAAAGCAGACAAGGCATATTCCCTTGCGAGTACAAATCTTCTGTTGCTTTTAAAACCTCCCGAAGTAAGTGGCTTACAAATCTCCAGCATCAAGCGAGCGTAATATTCTCTGTTACTTTCTTGTTTCCATTTGTCCCGGATTTCATCGGCAAATTGTTCATATTTCCCAAGGTCGTTTGTTTGTCCCGGGGAGAGAGATTTACGCATTGCTCTTATGCTGTTCATATCTTGCGTGTATTCCTGTTTTTGCATTTCTAAAGCATCAGAATTTACACCAAATGCTGCACTTTGCAGTAAAACAAAACACAAGAGAGCTAAAAAAGAAAATGTAATATATATTCTTTTTGACATAATTTATCCCCTTTCAAATATTAACATTTAGGAACAACATAAATTTCCCAATAAGTTTTCTGCAATTTGCAAAGCTGCATTTGTGTTTGCAATTGCTGCGTAATTTGTTTTCATTTGCTGCAATTGGTTTTGATTTTCCATAAGCGGATTTAATTTCAGCCAAAGAAACTCAGCACTATTAGCATCAATCGCCAAGTCATCAACTATCACCGCTGCGCCGGCCTCGACGAGTTTGGCTGCATTTAAGTATTGATGTTTATCTTTGTGATACGGATACGGAATACAAATAGCAGGCAAAACAGCTGCGGCATATTCGGCCACACTAACAGCTCCGCTTCGGCCAATAACCAGAGCAGCAGCGTTTAATAAATCCGGCATATTGTCATAATAATCCAGCAATTTATAATTGATTTCCGCATCAATATATTTCGCATTAACATTTTCAAAATCAGCTCGCCCCGTTAAATGAACGATTTGCCAATTGACGGCAAAGCCGTTTAATTTTTCCAGCAATGAACATATTATTTTGTTAACGTTCACAGCTCCACTTGATGCGCCGGTTACGAGCAGTATTTTTTTATTTTTTTCAAGCTTTAATTGTTCAAATGCTTTATTGGCTTGCGGATTATCAAAACCGCTACGAAGTGGGCAGCCAAAAACATTAACAGTAGCAGCATTTTTTACGAAATACTTTTTTGTATCTTCAAACTGCACAAAAATTTCGTTTGCCCAGCGACATATTATTTTATTGGCTCTTCCGGGAACAATATCAACATTTATAGCTGCAATTGGAATTTTCATTTTCCTTGCAACGACACAAACGGGAACTGCTACAAATCCGCCAGTGCCAATTACAACTGATTTTTCGGCTTTGGAAATGATTTGTTTTGCAATTTTATAGCTTTTGAAAAATGATTTAACAAAACAAAAAAGCTTATTTGGTTTTATAGAAAATCGCAAAGCCGGCAAACAAGTATATTCAAAATCAGTTTGTTCGAGAATCTTGGAATCTATTTTACTGCTGCTAATAAAAAAATGAATTTTTGAATTCGGCTGTAATTCGATGATTTTTTCAGCTACAGCTATTGCCGGATAAATATGGCCGCCAGTTCCACCGCCTGCAAAAAAAAATGTTTTATTACTAATAGTGTTCTGTCGCATTTGAGTTGAGGAATTGTCATTCCGCACTTGATGCGGAATCCAGACTTTCGAGAAACTGGATTCCTGCTTTCGCAGGAATGACACCCATCGATCAAGCTGCAACAAAGCAATAGTGATGTTAGCCATTATTGCTCATCCTCAATTTGCGTTTTGGGTGATTGACTCGCTATATTAATCAGCACGCCAACTGCAGCAGCGGTGAGAAGCAAACTTGTTCCGCCGGCACTTACAAACGGCAAAGGCACACCTTTTGTCGGCAGCATAGCTGTAGCTACGCCAATGTTAAGTGCGGCCTGGCCAACAATTGACAAAACAATTCCAGCTGCGAGAAACTGGCCAAAACGGCTTTTGCATCGAACGATAACCATTATTCCGAGCAAAGCAAAAATGATAAACAAAACGATGATTGCCGCTGCTCCAAAAAAACCAAGCTCTTCTGCAATTATGGAAAAAATAAAATCGGTTGTGTCTTCCGGCAAATGGCCGTATTTGCAAATTCCTCTGCCAAGCCCTTTTCCGAACAGGCCGCCTGAGCCAATCGCAATAAGAGATTGATTTGCCTGGTAGCCAGTTGAATCAGCCCATTTTTCAGGATTTAGAAAAGCTGCAATCCGCCGCATACGATTCGGCGAATGGATTAAAACCGCAGCAGCCGCAGCAAAACAAAACGGAAGCGGCGTTAAAACGTGCCAGAATTTTACGCCGGCAATTATCAACATTAGAAAACTCAAAAATAATATGAAAGCCGCTGTACCGAGATCTTCGGTAATTATTAATCCAGCCACAACAGCTACAACGCCGCAAATCGGCACAAATCTTTTCCAGTACAATTTTATGTCGCTGCCGATTCTATCGCAAATAGCAGCAAGAAAAAATATAACCGACCATTTGGCCAATTCTGACGGCTGAAAACTAATCGTAATAGCTCCAATTGGAATCCGCAGCCATCGGCGAGCATAGTTTATTTCCGTACCAAATCGCGGAACAAGAACAATCGCAAGCAATATTGCGCTCAAAGCCAAAATGTATGTGGTTGGTGATTTGAATAGGCCGGAATCCATACTGAATTTGCGGTAATTGAAACAGGAGGCAATATACATAATCAGGCCAGCCAGCGGAAAAAACATCATTTGCCGCAAATGGGGAAATTCATAGAAACGGCTTAAATCGAATTCCTGCTCGACACTAACTCCAGCTGAAAATACAAAGACTACGCCGACAGCCATTAGGATAATGACCACCATAGCGATATTGCGAGCGAGCGAATTGTCTTTTATACTGTTCACAATTGCATTTTCCCGTTTATTTTATCCGTTGAAAAGATTCATAATACGTGTATTTTCGGCTGACTGAAACAAATAAATTTAGAATCCTTCGGCCACGCTCAGGACAGGTGTATGATTAAGAATTCAAAATTCAACTGGTTAGCCCTGCCATTACTATGGCGAGGTCATTTTCAATCAAAATCGTCAAAAAAATATTCGATTTGGGGAGTACAAAATCCGAAAATATGGCATTTTTCGGTTTTTTTTTATTCGATTTTTCGGCCAAACCTCATTTTTAGCCCAAAACCAAAGGGGGGCAAATCACCATGCGTAATTTAGATAAGATAAGTAAGAAAAAAACGGTCGAAAAGTGAGTGTTTTTTATCGTTTTTTGTCAATTTTGGTCAAAAATGAGCAGGAATTTACCGTTTTTCGTCAAAAATGAACCAGTTTTTTCATGACCTCTTTTTTTTGAATCAATCGTTTTGGAAAGTTTTTGGAACGGGAAATTAACCACGGATTTCACGGATTAACACGGATTTCTAAGAATCTATTTTTGTTTAATCGCAGATTACACTGATTTCGCTGATTAAAAAGGCGGAATTTAACCACGAATTTTTCGTATTGTGTTCCTTCGACTTCGCTACGCTCAGGACAGGCGTGCGTGATGTGTATTGCGTAATCGGTTAGCCCTGCCAGCACTTTGGCAGGGTTGAAAGTATTTGTTACTGAATCTGTTTTTTATGACAAAAACGTGGTTTTAGTTTTTGTTGCTTAATGCTTTTGCAACAAATGAGCATGCTCCTGTAACAGGGCCTATAAAAGCCATCCCTATAATTAAACTCAGATTAATCGGTATTTTCCAAACATACAGTAGATTAATGTTATGCCAAGTAGAATCTTTATTGGTTATCTCGGTCAAATTATCTCTAAATGTAAACGATAAGTCGGTAAATAAGCCGGTAAAAATTGCAACACTGATGTATAATAATAAAATAATAACAAAAGATTTGAAATATTCAATACAGCAAAAGTATCTTGCTCTCTTGAGAGCTGTCGCAAAATCCAAAACTTTACCTTTAATAAATATTGCTATAATAAAACTACAAAACACACCTATGCCTGCTGCAATTCCCAAAATTATAAGATCATCATAAAATTCATTATTGCCTACATCAACTATGAAAGATACCACTTTATCTATGTTTGCAATTGCTACGCTAATAATAGCAAAAAATGGCACCATCAATAAAGTATTATTGATTAGGAGTTTTTTATACAATTTCCGTGAATCCGGCAAATCACAGTATTTTTCTGAAAAAACAGCCCTAAACATCATCCATGCGAGACCTGCAAAGAAAGCCGCTACGACGAATGTTATTATAGTTCGGAGAATTTTTCCAGGAGTACCAGCTTCTGAAATCTCACCGGTGAAGAATGCAGCTATAAATAAAGGAATAACAACAATAAAAAAAACGGTTACTGCAGGATGCCGAAAAAATCGGCCAGCTAAATTTTTACAGCACCCAAAATGTAGTTGCAAAACTGAAGTTGCGCGACTGTAATCATGTACTTCGACAAGTCGGTCAAAAGCGTTTTTTGTAAGTTCTTCAAAATCAGGAAATTTTTCATCCCCAAACTTTTTCATATATTCTACTCTTACTGCCAAAAGTCTGTCAAAGCCGTTGCCAAATTTCATTTTCTTTTGTGTTTTTTCTAAAGACAAAATGCTTCTATCAAGGATTATTTTGCCTGTTTCGATTTTTATTTGTTTTTTTTGTTCCCCAAACCAGTCATTTCCTTCAAAATAACCACACAGCTTCTTAACGTAGTTGTCAATTTCCCTCTCGATAGCTCCGCCATTTTTTGCTGCTCTGTAATTTTCCGTATTTGAATCGCAATATGACAGCAGATCACGTAAGACAGACAAAATTTTATGCAGTCTGTCGCATTTTAAATAAATATCCCCAAGTTCTATCTCACTGTCATCCTGACGTTGTTCGTGCCAGTCTTCTACAAGACTTCCGAGAGTGTTTGTTATTTTTTTGACGTTTTCATAGTCGAGCTTAACGTAAGATTTGCAAATACCCTGTTCTATCCGTTCATACTTATCTGCAAGGGCGTTGATGTATTCTCTAACATAATTTGTAAATGACTCAGAAAACAGCATTAACGCTCCTTCGTTTTTGTCATCATCTTTGAGTATTCCTCTGAGGTATAATGATTCTAATTCTTCGTGTATATCCATTTTTTCGCGATTTATTCCGTCTGTTCTTTGGGAAGTAATTAACCAGTCACGTTCTTTCTTTCCAAGCGATGACCACATCCGGTCAAATTCTTCATCTGCTTCGACACGATATTTTTTCGTCCATAAAACTTCTGGTTCATTGCCATTGGAAACCCAATCGAACAAATTTGCACAGGCTATTTTTAAGAAATATGGATGTCTTCCGGCAATATCAATTGCCTCCCGACGTTGTTTTGCCGAAAAGTAATCTGCATCTTCGCCATGAAATTTTAAAGTTCCCACTATGAGTTGCTCGCATCCATTTTCCTGAAGGAGCCCCAAATACAACGGAGTGCTGAAATTATTATCAAATGGCGAACCGTCAGAGTCCGTCTCTCGAGATATTTGCGACAACGGCTTTCTTGACGAAGTAACATATGCTAAAGCATAATTGTCTGAGATACCTCTTAGATAGTGTAAAAATTTTACATCTTCATGTGCGAGATTTCTGGCCAATAGCTCAAATTCATCGAAAAGAAAAACAAAACGGTATTTTTTTTCACAGGCATCCCGAAGCAAATTTTTCAGTATAATTTGTGGATGCCGTTGGTGTGCTTCTTTTTTATCAAGAGCTTTCGGATAATATTCGACAAATTCTGCAAGTTCAGGTTTTTCTGAAATAATTTCGTCAATAAGAATCCATGTAAATTCCTTTGAACTGCTGGTATTAATTTCTTCAGGGTCAATCATTATGCAGACAAACTTTTCCGGTTCAATTAACTTATCTTCGTATTCTTTCCAAACATCACACTTTCTCTTTGAAAATATTTGATATATCCTGGTGAGTAGGGATGATTTGCCGGATCTCCGTTCGCCTATTACTGCTACGCTTTGTGGTTCTTTATAAGTAATGTTTTTGATTATGTAATCTAACTCACGTTTTCTGCCGAAAAACTCTGCCGGTTCCGTAACTTTATTACGGTTCAAAAAAGGATTCATTTTTGTTTTAACAGCTGGCATTTGAATTTCCTCCCATGTATTGAAACGAGTCCTTAGAAATCTCTAATGTTTACGAAGCAAAGTATAATGGTGTTGTGGTTTAAATTGCAACAAAAAAATGTTAGAATGTTTAGTGTCGGTCATCTGTTTTTCCTTAGCCCCTTCGCAAGAAATTAAGGGGTAATGAAAAAACATCGAAAATAAAACCCGATAGAAAAGAACCCTGCCATAGTGATGGCAGGGCTAACCCGTCTTCGCTAAAGCTTCCGCCTTCGTTAAAACTTCGGCGAGACAAGACGACGCGACAGGCCAAAAACGCAATACGAAATACACATCATAAAATATCCCTCCTTGACAGGAGGGGCTCTGTTGGGAACTAAACACGAAAAAATCCGTGTAATCAGCGTAATCCGTGGTTAAATTTTTCTGCCTTTTTAATCAGCGAAATCAGCGTAATCTGCGATTAAAATGCAATCAAAAGCCCTGAAAATCAAAAAAATGACAGAAAAACACCAAAAAACACCAAAAAATGATGAAAATCCGTAAAAATTTATAAAAAATCGCAAAAAATAATATTTAGTTGTTGCACATTCCCTTTTCTACTTCCTATAATAACAATATTGAAATATGGGGTTGCTATTTGGTCTCTCAGTATCGCTCCCAATTAAAACTAATAGAGAGACACTAAGAACTGCTCTTTTAAGCAGAGTCAAGGAGAACACAAGTGAGTACAGGTACAGTAAAATGGTTCAACGCAAGTAAAGGTTATGGTTTTATTACTCCTGATGATGGTGGAGATGATCTCTTCGTACATCATTCAGAAATTAAGACCTCTGGCTACGCATCACTCGACGAAGGTCAAACTGTTGAGTTTGAAGTCGGCCAAGGCAAGAAAGGCCCATGTGCAACAAACGTAATTCCCGGCTAAATTTATAGCGAGAATCAAAATAAAAAGCCCTGCCAAAAGCAGGGCTTTTTTTATGGGTACAATTAACGCAAAAAAACATAAAAATAAACCCATATGTAAATACACTTTAATGCCAATACTGATTAGTTGTTGCGACCTGGTCATTTCGACCGGAGAGCTACAAAGCAGCTTGAAGCGGAGAAATCTATTAAAAAACAGATTTCCCTTCGTGGCTCTCTGCTTCCGCTTCGTGTCTCAACTACGCTCCACTTCGCTCGAAATGACACTTTTGCAAAACACAGTAATTATTCTTAATTGGCATAACCGGCATTTAACCTTGACAGAATAAAGCCATAAAGGTAAATTCACTGAAAGACAGTCAGTAAAATAAACATTTGATTAAGGCGATAACGGACAAACTTATGCCAAAAGTAACACTGCCAAACGGCAGTATCTTAGAAGTAGAAAACGGCGAAACTGCAAAACAGGCAGCTGAAAAAATAGGGCCGGCTCTCGCAAAGGCAGCACTGGCTGCAAAAATCAACGGCGAAATAAAAGACCTCTCAACTCCTATCAATAACAATATCAAAATAGAAATCATCACGCCAAAAAGCAGTGAAGCCCTCGAAATTATGCGGCATAGCTGTGCTCACATAATGGCTGAGGCAATATGCAAAATTTTTCCAGCGGCAAAACTCGTCTATGGGCCGACAGTTGAAAACGGATTCTATTACGATGTAGACCTCGATGAGCCGATTCGGCCAGATGATTTTGAGCGTATAGAAAACCAAATGCAAAAAATCGTCAAAGCAGATACCCCTTTCGTGCGAACGGAAATGTCAAAAGACGAAGCATTAAAAAAACTGGCCAGCGATAAATACAAACTCGATAATGTCAAAAACGCTGACAGTGATACGCTCAGTTTTTATTCACATTCGGACAGCTTTGAAGATTTGTGCAGAGGCCCGCACGTGCCGAGTACCGGCAAAATCGGCAGCTTCAAAATTATGTCGGTGGCTGGTGCGTACTGGCACGGCGATGCAACTCAAAAAATGCTGCAAAGAGTTTACGGAACTTGCTGGCAAACAAAAAAAGAACTGGGCGCTTATCTTGAACGGCTCGAGGAAGCAAAAAAACGAGACCATCGGCTGCTTGGAAAACAATTGGATTTGTTCAGCTTCAATCAGGCCGGCCCCGGTTTTGCATTCATTCACGCAAAGGGAATGGTTATCTGGAATGAGATAATCGATTTCTGGAGAAGCATACACGACAAATATGGTTATCAGGAAATCCGCACACCGATTATTCTAAATGAAGAATTGTGGCACAAAAGCGGGCATTGGGATAACTACAAAGAAAATATGTATTTCACAAACGTGGATGGAAACAACTACGCAATTAAACCGATGAATTGCCCCGGCGGATGCCTGGTCTATAAAGCACGTCAACATTCGTACCGTGAATTCCCGATGAAAGTAGCTGAGCTTGGCCTGGTTCATCGCCACGAAGCAAGCGGCGTTATGCACGGACTGTTCAGGGTGCGACAATTTACGCAGGACGATGCTCATATTTTCTGCACGCCGGAGCAAATCGAAGCTGAAATAATCGGCGTAATCGAACTCACATTTGAAATTTACAGAGCGTTCGGATTTGAAGATTTCCATATCGAGCTTTCAACAAAACCCGAAAAGCATATCGGTTCCGATGAAATGTGGGACACGGCAACAAACGCTTTGAAAAATGCACTAAAGCAAAAAAATATCGACTATAAAATCAACGAAGGTGATGGTGCTTTCTATGGGCCAAAAATAGATTTCCATATAAAGGATTGTCTCGGCAGGTCGTGGCAGCTCGGAACTATCCAATTGGATTTCTCAATGCCGCAGCGGTTTGGCCTTGTTTATACGGACAAAGATAATATCGAGAAAACGCCGGTGATGATTCATCGAGCGGTACTCGGCTCATTCGAAAGATTCATAGGAATCCTGATTGAGCATTATGCTGGCAATATGCCGCTATGGCTTGCACCGCAGCAGGTAAGAATTCTCACAATCAGTGAAAAAACAAATGACTATGCAAAAACTGTTTACCAAAAACTAAAAGATGCAAAACTGCGATGCGGCGTGGATTTGTCGAATGAAAAAATAAATGCAAAAATAGCAAAAACACACGGCGAAAAACTGCCATATATGCTAATAGTAGGCCAAAAAGAAGCTGAATCAAATACCGTAAATGTAAGAATTGCGGGATGCAGGGAAACTAAAACGATGAGCGTTGATGAATTTTTGAGAAGTGCAGAGAATAAAATAGCCGATAAGGAAATGGATTTACAAATATAAAGTAATAAATTATTGATAATCAATTAGAAAGGTCTGGTGATATACAATCGGTAAACAGGCATTGAAAATAAACGGTGGAATCAGAGCGGAAAACGTTCGCTTAATCGATGAAGAAAATAATAAAATCGGAATTGTGACACGGCAAGAAGCGATTAGCAAGGCACGCCAGGCCGGACTCGACCTCGTTGAAGTTGCACCTACGTCCGACCCGCCAGTTTGCAAAATTATGGATTACGGCAAATGGCAGTACGAGCAGAAACGCAAAATGCGTCAGAGCCATAAGAAAAGTCAGCAGCACGTAAACACGCTAAAGGAAGTTCGGCTGCGACCAGAAACAGATACGCACGATATGGAAATCAAGCTCAAACATGCACGTGAATTTCTGGGAAAAGGACACAGGGTACAATTTACAATGTTGTTCCGCGGACGGCAAATGCTGCACAGAGATAGAGGGCACGAAGTATTCGCTCAAATAATTGAATCGCTTGAAGATATGGCAAAAGTTGAGCAGCGAGGCAGGATGGCCAATAGACGAATGACAATGCTGCTTTCACCAATAAAATAATCGGCATTGTACTTCGGCCAGTAAAATTTTAGTAAAAAACAGTATTTATATAGGATACCGCTGTTAATTTGCCAGTTTTTCGGATATTTTTGTACTGCGCTATTGACCAGCTGTAATAAATACTATAAGCTGGCTTTCTTTGTAATTTCAGGTTATTATCCGTACTCGTTAGAGGGATCAGTCAAATGCCAAAACAGAAAACCCATAAGGGGTTAGCAAAAAGAGTAAAAGTTACCGCTTCGGGTAAAGTTAAAAGTAAAGGTGCGGGCAGTGGACACTTGATGAGCAGCAAAAACGCAAAACGCAGAAGGCGAATCTCTACTCCATCAATAATGAATAGTGCGTCCGCTAAAACAGCGAAAATAAAACTCGGTAAATAAAAAAACAAAATCAATCGTCGCTAATAATTAATTAGCGCAGCTTGCTTCTCGGCTTATGACCATTACCATAAAATAATGGTTCTATCAGCTGCCGTTAGCAAGCTGTAAATATAACAAACTCTTAAAGGAAAGCTGATATGCCAAGAGTAAGAAAAGGTGCCGCAAGGCATCAAGCCAAAAAAAGAATTCTAAAAGCTGTCAAGGGACATCGCGGTGCGGCAGGCCGACTTTACCGACTCGCAAAAGAAGCTGTGGTTCGAGCCGGAGTCAATGCCCGAATCGGCCGTAAACTCAAAAAACGTGATTTCCGCAAACTCTGGATAATCCGCATCAATGCCGCTTGCAGGCAAAGAGGTTTAAGATACAGCGAGTTTGTCAATGGCTGCAAAAAAGCCAACATCCAGCTCAACAGAAAAATGCTGAGCGAAATTGCAATTGCCGATCCAGCTGGTTTCGATTCGATTGTCGAGATTGTCAAAAAAGCGATATAAAAATGCTTGAGCAGTTCGAGAAAATTGGTAAAGAAGCTCTCGCTGCCTTAAAGAACATCGAAGATTCGGCGGCGATGGAGGAATTTCGTATAAAATATCTGGCTCGAAAAGGCCAGGTTACGGAAATGCTCGGCCAAATAGGTAAATTCTCCGCAGAAGAAAAACCAAAAGCAGGCCAGCTTGCAAACAAAATAAAAAAAGAGGTAACCGCAGCATTTGAGCAATTAAAAGCAACCTTAGGCAAAAAACAAAACAAAACTGCCGATTCAATAGATGTTACTATTCCAGGCATAATTCCAAATGTCGGCAAAAGCCACATCATAACGCAAACCACGAATGAACTGCTGGAAATATTCGGCAGAATGGGTTTTGATTTTGCATACGGCCCGGAGGTCGAGGACGAATGGCATAATTTTGTCGCACTAAACATCAACGAAGAACATCCGGCACGAGACCCGCTCGATAATTTTTATATCGACGACAAAACACTACTACGAAGCCAGACCTCGACAATTCAAATTCGAGTTATGGAAAATAATAAACCACCAATCAGAGTTGTTGCTCCGGGAAGGGTTTATCGGCCAGACACCGTTGATGCAACACATATGTATATGTTCCACCAATTGGAAGCACTCGTTGTTGACGAAAATATCAGTATGGTGGATATGAAAACAGCTATCAATCAATTCATTCACGCATTTTTCGGAGCCGATACGAAATGGCGATTTCGGCCGAGTTTCTTTCCATTCACCGAGCCAAGCGCCGAGATTGATTTGCTCTGGGTTGACAAAAACGGCAAGGAAAGTTGGATTGAAATGGGCGGCTGCGGAATGGTTGACCCAAATGTTTTCGATGCTGTTGGAATAGACAATGAAAAATATACCGGATGGGCTTTCGGATTCGGAATAGAACGACTCGCTATGAGAAAATACGGTATTACAGACATTCGCCTGCTGTTTGAAAATGACCTGCGATTCCTAAAACAAGCTTAAAACTTAAGGCAACCTCTAAAAATACATTCTGTCATTACGAGCGAAGTCCTGAGTTCGTCGAAGGACGAAGCGAAGTAATCTCGCTTTTGAAACAATGACAGAGATTGCTTCCCTTCGGCTATGCTCAGGGCAGGCTTGTTTCACTCCTCGCAATGACATTTTTAGGGATGCCTTTCTAAAAATTTATTTCATTCTCGCAAACGTTTTTGAAACTATCTTTGCAGCTAATTTATTTCGCCCTGATTTCAATTTTGGATTTTCTTTCAGGTAAGATTTGAAAAACCTCATTCTGTCAGCACTATTTATCGCCGCTGCACGAAACATATTTATCTGAACCAGATTTTTCAGGCGAAGCCGTAAAGGCAAATGCCATAATTTTTTTGTTCTCTCATTATCCAAAAAGAAAAACTGCCAGTTGCCACCCTCTTTTTTCACAAGCACATTTCCCAATCGCAAATCGCCGTGACAAATACCAGCTGCGTGCATTCGGCCAACGGTTCGGCCAAATTCACAAATTAAACAACGCCTGTCTTTTAACTGTTCTTTGCCCAGAGCAGCAAGCGATTCGGAAATAAATTTACGAATCGATTCGGTGCCATTTATTTCAAGAGTTATTAAAAATTTATCCGCTCGCCTGGAATGATTTTTGCCAATTGCAACAATTGTCGGAGTTCGAAAACCATTTTTTTCCAGCATTATCGCTGCCGTAAAAGCACGCTGAGCGCGGCTGGAACGAAAAAAATGCTTAATAAAATCAAAAAATGACCTGTATAAATACTGCTTGAAATAAACGGTTTCTTCAGCATCATTAAATTTGACTGTTAGCTTGAGTACGCTCGCAAATTTTGAAGATGGCACAGTAACAGCTTTATAGTTTTGCTTCAGATTTTCTTCGCCGGATAATAAAATTTCCTCAAATTCTTCATTGCGAAAATTTCGATTAACGCACAACGCCCGACCACCCATTCGTATTTTATCAAATCCGTCAATCAAAACTATCGCCCTAAAATAGCTATGCCGAGTTTATCAGCCAGTTCTATTGTGTCCGGTTTATCGATAATTATGGTTTTATCCGCTTCCACGACAAGGCATCTTGCCTGATTTTCAGATAAACTTTTTATCGTATCCGGCCCAACACAGGGAACATCAAATCTCATATCCTGCTGCGGTTTGGCAGTTTTGAGAAGCGTCCAGCCGCCAGCTTTGCAAAGCTGGCCGGCTCGCTCAATCATTTTCGCTGTACCTTCCAACGCCTCAACAGCAATCACCTCTTTTTCCTTAACAGCGATTGCCTGGCCAATATCAATTTCGCCGAGTTTTTTGACTATGCTCCAGCCAAATTCAATATCATCTTCAACTGATTTTTCCGGCTGAGTTTTTGTCATAACACCGGCTGTTGCCAAATGCTCCTTACAATACATAGTGGAATTCTCCAATATTATTCCGCCGCTGGCAAGCTCATCTGCCAGTGCGCCAAGAAGTGTATCATTTTGTTTATTTTTACTGCGCAATCGCCAATAGTAAATCCTAATTGAACGCCAATCCGGCAGATATTTCAGGATGCGCCAAGGCGTGAAAAGTCGTGATTTGGCAACACGCCCTACCATAATAGTTTCTGTTACGCCGTGCTTTTTTAATTTGCGTATCCAGCTACCCGGCCGAGCAATCGCAACATCATAAAAAACATCAACCTTATCAGCGAGCTGCGGCTCGGCGTTATCAGCCAGGCCGACACAAATAACTTTTAATCCGGCAGCTTTTGCTCCGGCGGCTACAAGAAACGGCAATCTGCCCTGGCCTGCGATAAGGCCAATGGTTTTTGCGCCGCCACATTTGCACTCGAATGAAAATAATTTAGAAATCATAACTGTCGCTATTTATTCGACTCTTGTGAATCTGGATTATTGGATGAAGTAATCTTGTCAATCTGCTTTTGAAGTTTGCGAACGCTTTGCCGTATATCCGGCAGATACTGTATCATACTATATGCCCTTCTCGCTTTACTGATTTCAATAGCAGGTGAACCAAATATGGCTTTTCCATCAGCAACATCATTAATCACTCCGGATTGAGCTGCAATCTGAACACCGTTTCCGATATTTATGTGGCCGACAATGCCCGCCTGACCACCAACTACACAATAGTTTCCAAGTCTCGCTGAACCCGCCACTCCAACCTGAGCTACAAGCAAACAATGTTCGCCGATTTTTGTGCCGTGGCCGATTGCAATCAAATCTCCAAGTTTACTGCCTTTTCCGATTACCGTATCATCCAAAGTGCCTCGCTCAATCGCACAGCAAGTGCCGATTTCAACGTCATCTTCCAAAATCGCAATGCCAACCTGTGGTATTTTGTGATGACTGCCATTGGCAGTTGCAAAACCAAAACCATCCTCGCCAACTGTTGAATTTGCATTTATAATCACACGCTCGCCTATAATCGAGCCATCGTAAATAGTAACACTCGGATAGATTATGCAGTCGTTGCCAATCGTTACGCCTTCGGCAATATAAACACCAGGATAAATTGTACAGCCGCTTCCGATTTTTACATTATCCGCAATTACAACAAAATCGTGAATATCACAATTTTCGCCGAGCTTGGCGGTCGCTGAAATCGAAGCTTTTTCACTTACTCCAATATTTTTATGTTTACGATGGCCAAATAACAAAACCATAATCTGCGTAAAAGCATAATACGGATTTTCGGCAATCAATAAAGCGGTTTTAATTTCACCATTCTCAGCAGCTGTACGAAATTTTTCGCTAACAATTACGGCGCCAGCTTTTGTGGTTCGCAGTTGTTTTTCATATTTATCGTTGGCAAGAAAAGTAATATCACCTTCACCAGCTCTATCAAGAGTTGAAGCTGAACTGATTTTAATATTGCCATCGCCGAAAACAGTTGCGTTTACGTGTTCGGCTAATTCTTTTAAGGTTTTTATCTGCATAAAAAATTTCCTCAAAAAGGAAAATCAAAACTACAACACAAAATATAATTCCAGATTAGTATCAAGCTGGTCATTATATCATTAAAGCTGGTACGGTCAACCATTTACACTTTCAGCGGTTTCAATCCAGGCACTTGCAGCTACACGGCTTTCGCCGCCAAATTGAATATAAAAAACCGCCAATTGACCGGGCGTAATAGCAAACACATCTTCGTCAAATTCAACATTAACAATATCGCCCTTTGGAGTAACCGTGGCCATAGCCCCTTTGCTGTTGTAACGGATTTTCACTTTAGCTCTAAAAGGTGCAGCATAAGCATCCATCAGCCAATTTGGTTTAACAGCTGTCAGTTTTTTGTGCATCAGTTCCTGTTTTGGGCCGAGCGTAACAATATTATTTTCGGCATCTATTTTTGTTACATAATGCGGCTGGCCAAGAGCAATGCCAAGTCCTCTCCGCTGGCCGATGGTAAATTTGTGTATGCCGTTGTGCTCACCCAAAATTTTTCCGCTACTATCGATAATTTTTCCAGTGCGGACAAGCTCCGGACGCATTTCTTCCAAAACCGAAACATAATCATCGTTCGGAATAAAACATATATCCTGAGATTCAGCTTTTTTTTCAATGTCCAAACAAAGCGAAGATACTTTTTTTCTCGCCTGGCTTTTGGAATAATCACCAAGCGGAAAAATTACATTAGCCAATATGATTTTATCAATCATCGCCAGAGCATAGGACTGGTCTTTTGTAATGTGAGCAGCTTCATACAATCCGAACTCGTTTTGGGTTTTTATAATGCGAGCGTAATGGCCGGTTGCCAAAAAATCAGCACCATTTATCTTTGCAAAATCCCACAACTTTCCGAATTTAATCAGCCGATTACAAAAAACACAAGGATTGGGAGTGCGGCCACTACGGTATTGAACGCAAAAATAATCGAGAATCGACTTAAAATCATTTCGCAAATCCAACACATAAAATTTTATGCCAAGTTTCTCAGCAACCGCTTGAGCATCCCCCTGAGACTGATGGGAATTTTCAGACGTAACCATAAAAACAGCTGAACAATCAAAGCTGGCCTCGATAAGCAGTATAGCTGCAGCTGCACTATCGACCCCGCCGCTTAGCGCAACAAAAACTTTTTTCGCCTTACCGGTCATTTATTATGCGCTCAATCCTGAGGATAGATGATTATGCGGTCGTGAATGAGCGTTACAATATCGTTTTTGCCGTCTCCTGTAACATCAGCTATTTTCAATTCGTGCGGCTCAACATTATTACGATTACTTTTTTCACCACGATAACTTTTCTTATCAAATATCTTGAAACGCATCGCAGGGACAGGTTTCATTTGAAAATCAAGAGCAAGTATTTCAAGATAATTGCGGCGATACTCAACCATAACAATATCCGGCTTTCCGTCGGAATTAATATCGCCTGCCGCAAAATTGCCGTATCCACCGTCTTTTAACTCGGTTTCATAGCTGAACTGCTTTTCCAAACGCTGCGGAATGCTGTCAGCATCAGGCGGTGTTACAATTGCAAATTTTTCACCGTCAAACAACAAAATACTTTTGGCTTTACTACCGGTCAGCGGAGCAAAGAGCATTTTCAAATGAGTCGCAGTATTCCACTTGCCAACATCCAATTCCTTTTCCAGCCGATAGGTCTTGTCTTCACCAATTTTTAATATCTGAAGCTGACCTTTTTGGCCGTCCAAAAGCAAAATGGCTGGCTGCTCGTTTAAATTTTCACCACCAAGAGCAAAAGCAGCAACAGCTGATACTTTATTTTCAACACCCTTGGCATTATATTGGTCAACAACAGTCCAGATTCGGCTGTCTGAAAAAATCAAACTCCTTGCAAAATTATTTTGAGCAATTAGTAACTCCTCACCAGCTGAATTATCCACATCGGCAATCGCAATGGAACTTTGGCTGGCATCTTTAATCAAACTGGCCTGCGATTGTGAAGAATCAATTATCTTAAATTCGCCCGGCTTAATCTGACGAATCAGCACGGCCGGAGGATTGTAATTGTCAAAAACAAGAACGTCCTTTAAGCCGTCCTGGTCAACATCAACAATCTTCAAACCATCAGGATTTGAACTAAATCCTTCAAGCTCCAGTGCAAATGAAGCTATTTTTTTTGTTTTTTTATCATCAACCGCTGCAAAATTATAAATCACCCTCATAAACCGGTTATCATTGGCATCTTTGGACACGTAAAGACAATCAACTTTGCCATCGTTGTCAACATCAGCAAGTTCCATAGCCAACGGCTCGCCAATTAAATCTATCGGCTTGGGAAATGAAAACCTGTCATTCTCAAATCTGCTTATTCCAATTACTTTTTCCTTAACACTCAAAACTGCAACTTCATCCTTTTTATCTCCGTCAATATCAGCTACGGATAAACTTTCAATATCAGCAAAAGCAGGAAATTTTTTCGGCTCAGCTAATCCTGAACCTGGCAATTGTTTATAGAAAACCAATTCAGCTGCCGCCGGCTCACTTATCACAACATCAGACAAACCATCACCATCAAAATCGCCGAGCTGCAAATCACGTTTTGAACTTCCATCACCAGATTCCAGCGGATAAAAAAACGCCGGCCAGTCAGCATTATCACGACTTTCAGATGCAAATTTATAGCAGCTCAACCGCCAACTAATACTGTCAATAGTCAGCATCTCATCGCCGGCCTGATTATCAATATCACAAAGCTCCATTGCATACGGCTTTTCAATAAAAAATTGTATCTGAGGTCCAAGCTGGCCACTGACAAGGCCAAATCTTACATTGACTGGCTTTTCCTTATTATTAGTTACAAGGATAAGGTCATTTATGCCATCGCCATTTAAATCACGCGCTTCAATACCAAATATTTGTTCAGTAACAGGATACTTAATTGGTTCCGCAAGTGAGCCATCCTTTTTCTGCAAAATAATATAAACTTTATTGCGAGCAGCCAGAGCCAAATCAGAAAGCCCGTCATTATTCAAATCGGCACACACCAAAGCATTCAAAGTTAGCAGGCCATCATCAATGTCTATTTTTTTTCTTTCCTGCCAGCTTAAACTATCCGCAGATTCAAGAGCACCATCAGTTGTTTTTTGCAATATTACATATAAACCCTTCGGCTCGCCGTAAAAGGCCAAATCTGTCATTGCATCCGAATTCAAATCGCCGCAAACAAAACTGAATATTTTCTGCGAAACAGCTACCGACTGCTTGCTAAATCGAGTTGGAATGTCTCCAAAAATATCATTTATGTCCACATCATCTGCATCAAGAGCTGCTGGCGTTTTGCCGGGACAGATGGCTTCTTTTTGAATTAAAAGCTCAATTCTCGCTTTTCGATTGTTGACAACAGCAATATCGTTTCGGCTATCGCCATCAAAATCAGCTATTCTCAAGCCGTTTATGCCCCAGTTCAGCTTGATTATCTCTATTTCGCCGAATCCGTAATATGCTGAAATGTCGTTGAAATCAACCTGGCCGAAACCAATAGCGTTAAAAAAAATACTCACAAAAATAACTACAATTATTGTCTTAATCAGCCGCACAATAATATCCTCCAGATAAAATCACTAAATAATCGCAATGCAATACTATATCCACTTATTACGGCAATATCAATAATGCTTTTGTAAACACCTTTATCACAAATACAGCGCATAAAAAAGGGCCTGTGCCGAATCTCGGCACAGGCCATAAAATACTAAAACAATTAGCCAATACGAATTAACAAATCGAAGATGCTTTCCTTCTGCGAAGCAGGGCTAATCCACCAAGACCGAGAAGAGCCATTGTTGCCGGCTCAGGAACCCCTGTAGAAGCCGCAAAACTTGCATCATCAAACTTACCACACTTATCGATACCGGCAAACTCAATCATAATACGAGCCGTATCGGCAGTAGCCGCAGATGTAGCATTGAAACTAAGCTCCTGCATGGTATCAGTCATGGTAGCGGAAATATCCTCAGACGCTGAACTAAGAAGGCTTGCACCAGCATACCATTCAATCTTCATACCGTAACTGCCTGCCAAAACACCGGAATCTCTGGAAGCCCATAAAGAATAGGTGTACTCTGTCGCTGCACTCACCGAAACATCTTGGTAAAAATTGCCCGTTCCGTCATCTCGCCACGTAACCACTGCCATACCCCAGCTATCTGTATGCGCAGCCCAGCCCTCAACACCTGGCTCAAGCGGGTCTCCAGTATTCGTCCAGTTATCAGCGGATTGTCCACCACCACCATTGGTTTCAAATCCTGCGTTTAACAGCAAATTGGCCTGAGCAGTCGCAGCAAAACTCGTTATTAAAACCAAAAGTGCCAAAAAAATTGTTCTGTTATTCATAATATTCCTCCGAAAAATTTAAAAACACAATTGTTCCCTACACATCACACCAAATCCTCATTTACTCTAATCTTTTGAACTGCTAAAATTGTATTCCTCCACAACTTTAAGTATAGATGAAAAATTTTCATTTTTAGAGTGGACAACAAAATCTTTTTTCATAACAAAATTCTCTAAATGCTTGTTGTCAGCTTTCAGTTTTTTGTTTCGTAATGATTTCATTTTATTTTTCTCCGCTATCTGTTGTGTCTATCCTAACCATTACAACTATTTTTCACAATTGCGGCTATTACGTGATTAAAACGCAGTCTAGGGCGGTTTTCAAAATTATCCGAAAAGACCAAATAAGAACTGTAAATATAGGACGTTCGATTAAAAATTAGTCAAAATCGAGTTAAAAAAACCAAAAACAATTATCCTTGCAACATCAACTAATAAAAAGTAAACTACTAAATCTGATTATTATCAGGGTCGGTGCCCGAGTGGCTAAAGGGGATGGGCTGTAAACCCATTAGCGTAAGCTTACGCAGGTTCGAATCCTGCCCGGCCCACTGTTTCAACAAGTTCGGTTTTTGAAAACAATTCGAGTTGACACTTTTTTAGAAAGAAACGGATATGAAAAAGACGGCTCTGGTAAGCATGCTAATCCTGACATATATTTGCAGCTCAGCAAATGCAAAAGAAGACAAGCTCGGCGTTACCTTAGATTTAACGTATGTGAGTAAATGGATGAGTAAAGGTGCCCAGGGCTACGGTCAGCAAGGCGGACTTTTTAAGACAATCGATGTTGATTTTTATGATACGGGATTTGGAGTAAAAGTTACTCATCGCAACGCCACTGCCAGCGGATATGTTGACAAAGAAAGATTTGATTTCAGACCTTATTACAAAAATGTGCTTTTCGCTGACGAACCATATACCACAAACTATAATGTCAGCGTTGGAATTGAATACTATCCCGGCCTTGCTGCGAGTAAAGCAAACACCACTTATGAATGGGTATTTGCTTTTTCATGGCCGAATATTCTGCCAAAGGGATTCGTTCCGAGCTATATCGCCAATTATGAATACCCTGCAGAACACAATTTTATTGGTGCTACCGGCTGGGTACACCGATTTTTGCTCGGTTATGATATGGAAACTTCGGCATTGCCTAAGCCGCTGCATCTATCTTCGGAAGTTGCTTATACAGACGGATTGGGCGGCGCATCGCATGACTGGTCATACGCAACCTTTGGTGCCTCGACAAAATTTGATATTACAAATAACCTTTGCTTTGTTCCTGGAATTTATCAGCAAATATCGATGGATGATTCCGTCTGCAAAGGCGATGTAACATACTGCAAGCTGAGTATGAAATATAAATTCTAAAACAACCAGGCAATTTCACTTATGGCAAAAACTATGGAAAAGACAGATGTATTGGTAATTGGCGGCAGTGCCGCAGGTATCGTAGCAGCAACAACCGGAAAAGCTAACTATCCAGATAAAGATTTTCTTCTCATCCGCAAAGAAAAACAGGTACTCGTTCCCTGTGGAATTCCATACATATTCGGCTCGCTCGAAAGTAGCGATAAAAATGTTATACCTGATGGGGTTTTGAGCAAAGCGTGTGTAAATCTCAAAATCGGAGAAGTGGTTTCCGTCAACCCTGAAAATAAAACATGCAAAACAAACGACGGCACTGAAATCAGCTTTGAAAAACTTGTGCTGGCAATCGGCTCTATCCCGACAACGCCAAAATGGCTAAAAGGGACAACGCTTAAAAACGTCTTTACCATCCCAAAGAACAAAGAATATATCGATAACGCAATAAATAAACTCAAAGATTGTAAAAAAATCGTTACTGTCGGCGGCGGCTTTATAGGCGTTGAAATATCAGATGAGCTAAACAAAAAAAATAAAGATGTAACCCTTGCTGAGATACTGCCACATATATTAACACTCGCCTTTGATAAAGAGTTGGCCGTCAAGGCAGAAGAAATCCTTCAATCAAGAGGAGTAAAAATAAAAACCGGCCAGGGAGTAAAGGAAATACTGGGAAATGAAGAAGTTACCGCTGTTCTATTAAATAACGGCGAAAAAATAGAAGCTGATGCAGTAATTTTGTCTATGGGTTACCGTCCAAATACAACTCTTGCGGAAAAATCAGGAATAAAAATCAACGAAAAGGGCTTCGTTCGCGTAGATGAATATATGAGAACAGAGGATGCGGACATCTTCGCTGTGGGCGATTGCGCCGAAAAGAAAGATTTTATCACAAGAAAACCAAGCGGAGCTATGCTTGCTTCAACCGCCTGCGCAGAAGCAAGAATCGCAGGTATGAATCTTTACAAATTGTCCACATTGAAAACACTCAGCGGAACAATTGCTATTTTCTCCACCGCAATAGGCGAAACCGGATTCGGGGCAGCCGGATTGATAGAAAGTGCCGCTAAAAGAGAGGGCTTTGACGTTGTAACAGGCAGCTTTGAAGGTATTGACAAACATCCTGGAACGCTATCCGGCACACACAAACAAATCGTCAAACTAATCGTAGCGAAAGAATCGGCTGTGGTACTCGGGGGCGAAGTCGTAGGCGGAGCAAGCATTGGCGAACTGACAAATCTAATTGGTCTTGTCATCCAAAACAGGATGACTATAAATTCTATTCTAACGGCTCAGATTGGAACGCATCCGTTGCTTACCGGCCCGCCAACTGCATATCCACTAATCAAGGCCGCAGAAGCCGTTGCAAAAAACATTTAACAGATGTATTCTACCAACCGCTTATTCGATACAAACAAATTAATTGTGTCGCTGCTTGCTATCATCCTGACAGCCATCGGCTGCGTCCGTGACAATCCTGAAAAAAACAGCTTCACTATCACAGAAGGGGATTTGTTCTTTCAGGACATCGATTGTGGCCAGCTCTGCGATGCAATTGAAAAAGTTACAACCGGCTTCAATGGAGCAAATCTTTCGCACGTTGGCATTATTGCAAAAAATAATGACAGCAATTTTATCGTAATTGAAGCAGTATCAGACGGCGTTCAAGCTACGCCATTACAAACTTTTCTAAACCGAAGTTTCGATGTAAATAATCAACCGAAAGTTATAGTCGGACGCTTAAAACCACCTTTTCGTTTTTTGATACCTCTTGCAATCAAAGAAGCAATTGCCCTTCAAGGCAAGCCCTATGACAAAGTATTTGCCATCGACAATAATCGTTACTATTGCTCTGAACTTATCTACGAAATATTTTTGCGAGCCAATGGCAACAAGCCGGTATTCAAATTACAGCCAATGACATTTGCCGAGCCGGATACAGAAGAGATTATGCTTGTGTGGAAAGAGTATTTTGCCGAATTGGATGTTCCTGTTCCACAAGGCCAGCTCGGCATCAATCCAGGCGGCATCTCATGTTCGCCGGCTTTAACTATCGTTCATATATATGGTATTCCAGATGGCTTTAATCAATAAACGACAGAAAACACTGGCAAAAGCTGAAATCTTTCTTACACTAAGGTCTCAATTAAACGGAGCCGAATAAATGACAGCGAAAATTATCGATGGCAAACAAATAGCCGCTCAAATGCGGTCTGAATTAAAACAGGAAGCGGCAACACTAAAACAGAAAAACATCATCGCCGGCTTGGCAGTTATTCTCGTAGGCGAAGACCCAGCTTCACAATCTTACGTTACAGCTAAAGAGAAGGCCTGCGAAGAAATCGGAATTTATTCTGACGACAATCGTCTGCCTGCAGAAACCACACAAAAAGATTTAATCGCACTGATTGAAAAAAAGAATGCCGATTCAAAAATAAACGGTATCCTCGTTCAATTGCCTCTGCCAAAACATATTAACGAATCTGAAATTCTTTTGGCAATCAGTCCCGAAAAAGATGTCGATGGATTTCATCCGGTAAATATCGGCAAAATGGTAACAGGTCAAAAAGCATTTCTGCCCTGCACTCCTCATGGAATTGTGCAGCTTCTAATGCGAAGCAAAATTGCTATTGAAGGAGCGCACGTAGTAATCGTAGGACGCAGTAATATAGTTGGTAAGCCGCTCGCTAATATGCTGATTCAAAAAACCACAACCGGCAATGCAACTGTAACCGTTTGCCACACGCGAACAAAAGACCTTGCAAATTACACACGTCAGGCCGATATTGTCATTGCCGCAGCTGGAAAACCAAATACCATAACAGCTGATATGGTAAAAGACGGTGCCGCTGTAATCGATGTCGGCGTTAACCGCGTTGATGATGCAACTAAAAAACGCGGCTACCGACTCGTCGGCGATGTCGATTTTGAATCGGTCAAAGCCAAAGCAAGTTTCATCACTCCGGTTCCCGGAGGCGTAGGGCCAATGACAATCACTATGCTGCTCTACAACACAATCGAATCTGCAAAAAAAGCAGCAAAGCTGTTGTAGCCCTACTGAATATCCACATTGCCAAACACAGCTGTACAAAGATTGCCAACGCTGTGTGAAGTAACAGCAAGACCAATATAAATATCCTCGCTCATCGAAATCGTTTGAGTACTACCCTGCTGCGTCCACGAAGTGCCGTTGGAAGAACGATAGGCCTTAAATGTATCACCCACCCTTACGAGTCGAACCCAATAAGGCAATGATAAACTGTATTGCGTAGATGCAGTGGTATCTCCGCCAGTAGTCGAACGCCACTGGAATGTAGCGTTTTTGCTGTCGGGCGTCATCGCCATTAAAACACATTTGGAATCAACATAGCGGGACTCGCGTATCATTACGCCAGCTTTTGCCCAATAATCCGTATTGGTCATACTTACAACTCGAGCTGTAATCTGACAATCACCGGATAATCTGCGGTACGCATAATGACCCTCATCATAATTACCCCAGAAATCACAGCCGGCACCGGTAACTGTGTATATGCCTCCACTAACATCCAAGCTTCCATCAACATTAGGATTTCCTAATCTGTCATTGGCAAATTCAACATCCGCAATCGCATCCAGAGCCGGCTGAATTTCAGGATTGGCCATAAACAAATCCCAGCACAAACCAGTTCGGGAATTCTCCATCATAACCACAATCGGGCCCTGGTCGATGGCTACATAGCCCTGCGCAAACCAGTTCGGGTCTTCATTTAAATTAAACGCATCGACAAAACCAAATGCCCCCCACAAACCTTCCTGGCCATAAGTATGATACAAATGTTTCATCGTTGCGAGGGATTCAGCTGGAGTATAGGCCATCGCAGAAAGAGCCGCAGTAGGAGCGATAGTGCCATCATCTTCAGCTGGAATCGAATGGCCGCCATAGCCCCATGGCCCATAACAGGAGGTAAAGCCCCATACTAAATCGCTATGCCCAACAAAGCCGCCAGGATTGGCATCAGCGTAAGCACGCTGAATCAGGGATATGTTGCGATTATTGTCAAAATAATTACAGTACCAATCGCTCCAGTTCGGGTCGAATCCAAGATAGGAATAATGTGTCCAGAACAGATTTCCGCCGTAAGGCGAACTTCCTCCAACCCACTGTTTGTAGCCGTAATACTCGTTGCCGTTTGGAAAATTCTCAGAGCCAGCCCAGCCATTATAATAGCAGGAGGCAGGTATCGGATGTGTCGGTGAAGCAACAGCCAGTATGTACGGAATCATACCTTCATTCCATCCGCCTATCGGCATACCCATATGCCAGTCGTAATTTTCCGACCAGTGCCAATAAAGCCATTCGCTGTTTTCATAACCCGTGTCCGTTCGACGCAAGTACCAATACCAATCCAGATCTTCCCACATTGAAGTAACTCTGCTGCGAATTTCTGTTTCAACGGAGTCATTTGCATCAAAATACTCACGAACCGTCAGCATACCCTGCATCATAAAAGCGGTTTCAATCAAATCACCACCATCATCATATTCGCTGAATGGAATCGTCTCGCCCGTAGTGCCGTTAATCCAGTGCGCCCATGCGCCGTGATAACGCTCAGCATCTTCCTCAAGGAAAGTTAATATTTTCAGCAGACGCTCGGCTGCATCAGCTCTTGTAACAAAACCACGTTCAATGCCAACACAAATAGCCATCAATCCCATACCACTTCCGCCCGTAGCGCAGTGATCATCGGTATGCTCAGTATTTACATTGTATGCTTCTCTTGCCAGACCGCTAACAGGATGGCCGTAATCCCAGAAGAATCTAAAGTGTGCTTCCTGAACAGAATCAAGAAGCTCTTCATCAGTCATCGCATAAGAAGTGGCAGAAACAATACGAGAAGTCGCAGATTCCTCGCCGTCAAGTACGGTCGTTACGTAATAAAAATACGTCTCGTCATTAGTTCCAAAAAAATCACTATAAACAGAAATCGCATACAGCGAACTATTCTGTTTGCTAAACGGCCCTAAAGCCGAGGCCGAACGATAGATGTTATAGCCGTCCACATTCGCATCAAACGGCCATCTCAAATCGATTCTGCTGTCGTGGCCGGTGGCAATTACAGGCAGATAGGAAACCGTAAAACTCCAAACATCGCCCTGCCACACATCAACGCCGCTAACTTCATCAATCCGCCAATAATATGTCGTGTTGACATCCATAGTACCCGGCTCAAAACTCGTTTCGGTCTGGTTGCCTTTGAAAGCCGAAGTTTTCATCCAGTCATTTGCCATAACAGCAAAATCAAGAAGATTTACTCTACTGTCGCCGGCAATATCCGCTGACGGCGAACCGCTCGGAATTGTCAGCCACTGCTCGGAAAGTATCGCAATATCATCCCAGTCAACCTCGCTGTCATTGTCAACATCGCCAGTTAAAAATGTCGCATCCGCTTCGTTGACATCGTTAAAATCAGTACCAAAGTACACATCGTGCGAAGCAGCATATATTCCCGCCTGCCAGCCAAGGTCAGCATTAGGGTCAACATAATCAGCACCATCAGCTGGACTTGGGCTATGGGCAATTGTTGGGGTAAAACTTGCATCATCAAATTTGCCAACTTGAGTAACAGCAACAGAACCGAATATAATACGAGCCGTATCACAGCTGGCAGGAGATGTGGCTTCAAGGGTTTGCTGCGTCCAGCTGGATGAAGAAAGTGTGATATTTTTAGAGCTTTCGGAAAGATATGTTGAGCCGTTATACCACTTGATTTTCATATAAAACTGGCCACTGAAAGTATCCGGATCTCTTCGAGTCCAAATCTTGTAGATACAGAATGTACTTTCAGTTACACTAACATCCTGATAAACTTCACCAGTTCCACCGCCCCGCCATGTAACAATAGACATCCCCCAGCTATCGGTACGTGCTGCCCAAGTTTCGATTCCTGCTGCTTCGGTTTTTGTCCAGTGGTCAGCTGAACCTCCGCCACTGCCGCCGTTTTCTTCGAAGCCGGGATTTTGCAGTAAATTTGCCTGAGCTGTTGTGCACAGAAAAATCCATAGGAAAAAAACAGCTCGAAATGTAAATGTCTTTACTTTTGCGTTTTCCGTCATCCCGCTCATAATCACCAATCCTCTCCTCTTATTTCAAAAAACATACCAATTCAAAACATCACCGATATTACTGAATCTGAATATTATCGAACACAGCTGTACATAATGTACCATCATTGTGCGATGTAACAATCAAACCAACATAAACATCTGCGCTCATCGAAATAGTCTGCGTACTGCCCTGCTGCGTCCATAAAACGCCGTCAGAAGAACGGTAGGCATTAAATGTATTACCAGTGCGCACGAGACGTACCCAATAAGGCAATGACAAGTCATACGTTACTGGATCACCATACGTATATTCGGCAGTCTGGTAACGCCGCTGGAAGGAAGCACGTCCATACGGTGTCATCAGCATCGTCGCATTCCTGGAATTGGAATCGAGCGATTCACGGATAGTCACACCGGCCTTGGCCCATTCATCTGTGTTCTCGACACTGACAACACGAGCGATAATTTCACAATCACCGCTTAACTGACGATATATGATGTGGCCTTCATCCAACTGATTCCACAGGTCATCGCCGGAACCTTCGATTGTGTACCCGTCGCCATTAATCTCTACACTTCCTGCGGCCTGAACGTTGCCTATATCTGTATTGGCAAAGGTGATAATATCAATCGAGATGCTCACAGGTAATGTATCGAAGGAAATCTCATTACCGGTAAATCCAACTATCTCGTTGCCATCAATTGTTACAGAGTTTATCTCACTCGCTAAAAACGGCGGTTTGAATACAAAACCGTTGCCAGGGTTTGCCGCACCATTAACGTCCATTGTTACTGTATCGCCAATCCTTTCCATATCATAGCTTATATTGCCATAATAGGTGGGCATATTCTGTACAGAGACACCTTCGTCCAGCCACTCTCTATCAACCCCGTGGCCGAGAATTAAGCTATCGTCTCCTTCATAAACGAATAAACTCCGGAAAGAATTCATATATATAGAAGCAACCCACGTATGCGGCAAATCTCCGATAAACCACGGTTTGCGATCATCAGCCAATGTTCCTTCTGCCCATTGATTCCACGCAAGAGGCCTGCGAAGCTGCAGATACTGCTCCAGCATTTTCAGCGCCCTATCCCTTTGATTTAATCGCACAAAAACATGGGATACCCTCAAACCGTATGACGAATAAGACCACGGGTCATCATCTAAAGTAGGAGCAAATTGGTCATTCCAAAATGTCTCGAAAGTATTGAGCAGTGAAGTTTGCGGCAGATACTGTGATTCTTCCGTAGGCCAGACAGCAATAGCCGTAGAAGGTGCATCAAAATCACCCATTTCTGCACATCCAGGGATAAAGTCTATGCCTTCCAAGCTCTGAACAAGTGTAATTGAATCATACACGCACTGCCTGAAACCTGCTATTTCAGCGTCTATCCAGGCAAACAAACTGTCTTCATCAAGAATTTCAGCAATAGTTCTTGCGTCAACCCATCCTTTAACGCCCCAGAAATCATCCCAGTAACTATGCTTTCCAGGAGGAGGAAGATAACCTTCGTGACTTACAGACTCAGGGAAAATCCCATAATATCTTCCGCCTTCATATTCAGGGGTTAATCTTTCTGCTCTCAAATCTTCCATAAAATCAAGAACAAGTATTACGGTAGGTAATTTTTCTGCAAGAAACGCCGCATCTTTTGTGAAGAGATAGTATTGCAAAACAGCATAGATGTACTGGCCCTGACTGTCATACTCTTCATAGACATTTTCCCATGCAGGGTCAATGGTGTCTTCCTCAACCATAATTGGCGGAACTTTGCCATTTTCCTTTACATAGTCGCTAATCCAATCAAGGTACGCTTCTACTTCCTGGGTGTATCCCATTCTCAAAAGAGCTGAGGATGTTATACAAGCATCACGAATCCAGGATTTTTCATATGCACCAGAACCGGCCTGCAGCATAGGGCCATCTCTGTTGATAAGAATATACGCCAGACTGCTTTTAATTGTCTCAAGCATCTCATAATTCGGAATATCTATCTGAACCTGATTTAACTTGGTTTCCCAGAGATTAACCGTCTCGGTGTATTTGTCGTTAAAATCTTCCGGTGAAGATATGCTTGCAATTGTGTTGGCATCATTACACAAAGGTATTACAAAGAAGTATTCCTTTTGCTGCCCTGCGGCTAATGTAAAATCATACTCCAGTGCCCCTGAAGCATAGCCGAACGGATCGTCAACCGATGCCCCCGAAGTAAGGTTTCCTGTTTTGATTTCATCGACAATATCACCGGCGAGATACCCTAATGCGGCGAACTCGTTAGAATCTTCCAAAGCAATCAATTGGTCTTGTCCGTCGATTTTTACTATTCTGTTAGTTTCATCATATTCAATGCTCTTTATCTTTGCCATTCCGCCACCCCACTGCCAGGAAGGATTCACCTGGAAAGGCCTCATGGCGATAAACAGTTTGCCATTCATTGCTGCACCGCTTTTGTTTTCCAGGGTATAATGGACAAAGGTCATGGATTTATCTGCCGTTCCGTTGGCAAATATTTTTTGGGAAAGGGTCAAATTATCATTTTCCCATTTTACTTTCGGAATAGGAAGATAGTCTTCTTCGAGTGTTTGAGTAAGCTCGAAATCCGCATAAGAAAGAAGTTCATTTGTATCATTCAAATATATGAACGGCATTAGAGACGGGCCAAAATTGTACATCTGAATCATTCCGTCCTCGCAGAATGTACTTTCTGTGGCATCTGTCTCAACTCCAACTACCGTCCAATAAGCCAGATAACCGCCCACCCAGTTCGGATAATATTTACTCTGCGATGGCTTGGCTTTTATCTGGTAATAACTCTGTGCATCCAATCTGTTTTCGATAAAATCTATGCTTTCCTGTTCTCCATTTTGTACCAGCATTATCGGGTCTTTGGTAATTCCGCCATCTCCCCAGAAATCGAAGACACGGAAAGTAAAGTCATTCAACTGCCCAGACACAATATAGCTGCTTATAGATGAAGTAGTCAGCGTATGAGCTACGCTTGTCTCTTCCGAAGACATAGTTCCAAATGAAGCAACATATTGACCGTTAATATACAACTCGTAGGCATCATCAACACCGCCCAAAACTATGGCAGCATTACTATCAGCCCATCCTGCTGGAATAAATATGTCTTTTTTATACCAGGCATAATCATCGTATCCGGAGTAACCCTGCTCTTCCCAGGATTTTCCAAGTTCTATCTCAGCGCTCCAGTTTGCACCGTTGGAATCTTCAGAAGGCCATCCACTTGCGACTCCTGTATTCGTCGGGTCCAGCCGGAATTTCCACTTACCTTCGAGCAGGCCGAACTCGCCTATATCACATGTGCCGTAAAGATCGATTCCATCTATGGCAATTTCATATATTGAATAGCCCCATATGGTAGCTCTTTGCGTAAAAGAGAATTTAATATATCTTGCTTCCACCATTGCAAATTCAATACCTTCGTATCCGCCCTGGCCGGAACTCTGACTGTAAACAGTTTGCCAGTTTTCCCCGTCAAGAGAGGTCAGAACGTCATAAGAAAGGGCATAAGCATCCTGCCAGAATATGGTTAAAGCTGATATTTCCTCAACCTGTCGCAAGTCGATTTCGAGCCACTGCGAATCGGAATGCTCACTGCTCCAACGAGCTTCCATGTCCATATCAAGGGCATTTTCAGGGAAAAACGATCCGTCTTCCGATGGAGATTCTGACGATGAGGCAGTAATCCTTATTTCATAATCATAGGAAACCGTAAAACTCCAAACATCACCCTTCCACGTATCAACGCCATTGACCTCATCAATTCGCCAATAATAAGTCGTATCCATATCCATAATACCCGGCTCAAAGCTCGTCGCAGTCTGATTGCCTTTGAAAGCCGATTTTCTCATCCAGTCATTTGCCATAACAGCAAAATCAAGTAGATTCACGCTACTGTCGCCGGCAATATCCGCTGATGGTGAACCTCCCGGAGTAGTCAACCACTGCTCGGCAAGTATCGAAATATCATCCCAATCAACATAGCTATCACTATTCACATCGCCAATTAAAAATGTCGCATCCGCTTCATTTACATCGTTGAAGTCAGTACCAAGATACACATCGTGCGAAGCAGCATACGTACCCACCGACCAACTAAGGTCTGTATTAGGGTCAACATAATTGGCATTATCAGCTGGGTTTGGGCTATGGGCAATTATTATTGGAGTAAAGTTTGCATCGTCAAATTTACCACACTTATCGACATCTACACCAACCATCATAACACGAGCCGTATCAGCAGTTGCCATTGATATAACGTTAAGCGTCAATTCGGTCCATGCGACACCCTCAGGAAGTACCTCACTCGTGATGTCCAGCGATGTTTCCCCGAGAAGTATTGCACCGGCATACCACTCGACTTTCATTGTGTAGCTGCCTGGATTTGGATTGCCATCATCTCTACATGCCCATATTGAGTAGGCATAGTCTGTATTTTCAGTTACAGCAACATCTTGGTAAAATTCACCGTTTCCATCATTATTCCACCAAACAAGTGCCACACCCCAGCTATCAGTATGGGCAGCCCACGTCTCCCTGCTTACTGCTCCAGAAATCACCCAGTAGCCATCGCTCTCAAAGCCGGGATTTTGCAGTAAATTTGCCTGAACTGTTGTGCACAGAAAAATCAATAGAAAAAAAACAGCTCGAAATGCAAATGTCTTTACTTTTGCGTTTTCTGTCATCCCACTCATAGCCACCCATTCTCCAGTTTATCGCCAAAACCTACTCTGCGCGCAGGCAACTCTCCCGAACTTAGGCCTTTACTATAACAAAAATCCGCCAAAAATCAACAAAAATCCGCCAAATTGACATACATATTGTGCATTGCATAACTAAGAATCGCCGTTTTAACCTCAATTTAGCGATTTTGCTTTTCTGGAACGCAGTTTGCACAATGTTTTAAGGTAAGTAATATACAAGGAAGCTGATTATGAAATTCGATAAATTCACATTGAAAGCTCAGGAAGCATTGGCTACAGCTCAGCAAATTGCGATGGCAAAATCGCATAGCGTCCTTTCTCCGCTGCACTTGTTGAGTGCCGTTTGCAATGATGAAAACAGCGTTGTGGTTATGATTCTTAAAAAAATAGGGGCGAATATTTCACGAATTAAAGATGTAACGGAAAGTGAATTAGGCCATCTGCCGCAGGCAACGAGCAACTCACAAATTATGCCAGAGCCGATTTTAAATCAAATTGTGCTGGACGCTCAAAATAAAGCTGATGCAATGAAAGATGAATATCTGAGCGTAGAGCATCTTTTCCTGGCGATGGCTGATGTGCAAAGCGATGCAAAAGAAATCCTTCGACTAAATTCCATCACAAAAGAAGAAATTGAAAAAGCTCTCAAAGAAATTCGCGGCGGAGAAAAAATAACCGACCAAAATCCGGAAGCCAAATACAAGGCCTTGGAGCGATACGGAATTGACCTGTTGGAAATGGCTCGCAAAGGAAAACTCGACCCTGTAATCGGAAGAGAAGAAGAAATCCGAAGATGTATGCAAGTCTTAAATCGGCGAACCAAAAATAATCCAGTTCTAATCGGCGAACCCGGCGTTGGTAAAACGGCAATCGTCGAAGGACTTGCACAAAGAATAATTGCAGGCGATGTTCCAACCGGATTGAAAAATAAAAAAATTATCGCTCTGGATATGGGTTCACTAATCGCCGGAACAAAATTTCGAGGTGAATTTGAAGACCGCTTAAAAGCTGTTCTAAAAGAAGTCATCGCAGCCGAAGGACAGATAATCCTTTTCATTGATGAACTGCACACCGTAGTGGGAGCCGGAAAAGCTGAAGGTTCTGTCGATGCAGGCAATTTATTAAAGCCGTCATTGGCACGAGGTGAATTGCGATGTATCGGCGCAACAACAATTGACGAATACAGAAAACATGTCGAAAAAGATGCTGCACTGGAAAGGCGGTTTCAGCCAATTGTGGTTGCTCCGCCAAATGTGGAAGAAACCATCGCAATCCTGCGCGGCTTGAAAAACCGCTATGACACCCATCACGGCGTACGAATTACAGATTCGGCACTTGTCGCAGCTGCGACACTATCGAATAGGTACATCTCTGACAGATGGCTGCCGGACAAAGCAATTGATCTGATGGATGAAGCTGCTTCAAAACTTAGAATCGAAAATGATTCACTGCCGGCTGAACTTGACAGCATCCGCAGAAAAATTATCCAATTACAAATCGAATGCGAAGCACTAAAAAAAGAAACCGACAAGCCGAGCAAAGAACGATTAAAAACAGGTGAAAAAGAATTGGAAAACCTGCAAAAACAGGATAAAAAACTGACCTCGCAATGGGAAAACGAAAAAGGCGAAATCGACAAGATAAAACAACTAAAAGAAAAAATCGAAAACGCTCAAAACGAATTTGAAAATGCTCAGAGAAAAGGTGATTTGGAAACCGCAGCTCGGCTCAAATACGGAACAATAGCTGATTTGAAAAAAGAGCTGGAAGAAAAAGAAGCAAAACTTGCCAAATCGGAAAAAGCAAACATAATCCAAAACGAAGTAACCGAGCAGCACATAGCCGGCGTAGTTTCAAAGTGGACAGGGATACCAATCAGCAGGTTGCTCAGCGGTGAACGCGAAAAGCTGATTAAAATGGAAGAAACCATAAGCAAAAAGGTGGTCGGCCAAAACGAAGCTGTTGCCGCTCTTTGCAATGCCGTTCGCAGAAGCCGGGCTGGCCTGGCTGACCCAAACCGGCCAATCGGAACATTTTTGTTCCTCGGGCCAACCGGCGTTGGCAAAACGGAACTCTCAAAAGCACTTGCGGAATTTATGTTCAACGACCCAAACGCCATGATTCGAATCGATATGAGCGAATTTATGGAGCCGCATTCGGTGGCACGACTTATCGGTTCACCGCCAGGATATGTCGGCTACGAAGAAGGTGGGCGACTGACAGAAGCTGTTCGGCGAAAGCCATATTCGGTAATTCTGCTTGATGAAATTGAAAAAGCACATCCGGATGTTTTTAATGTGCTGCTTCAAGTATTCGATGATGGGCGGCTGACAGATGGAAAAGCCAAAACCGTCGATTTCAAAAATACCGTGATTATTATGACAAGTAATATCGCCAGCCAGCAGATACAGGAGCTTACCGAAGAAGCTGGTGCCGATTGGGAAATAGAAGCACATGTAAAAGATTCTCTTAAACAATATTTTAAGCCGGAATTTTTGAACCGCATCGATGAAGTGATTGTTTTCCGTATGTTAACAAAGGAAGATTTGAAAAAAATTGTCGATATTCAGCTCGAATATCTTTGCCGGCGTTTGGCACATCGCAAAATAAAAATAGAAATCACAAAAGAAGCCCGCAAACAAATTATGGAAGAGGGCTATGACCCTGTTTTCGGTGCAAGGCCGTTAAAGCGAACCATTCAGCAGCGACTTGAAAATCCGCTTGCAACTGAAATTCTCACAGGCAAATTTACTGACGGCGATTCGGTTAAAATCGACGCAGGGCCACACAAATTTACATTTGAGAAAATGTAAAATCCAAAATCGTTTTACATATTTACAGCGATATTGCGGCTGGCAAGATATTCTTTGATTTGCTTTATCGTATAATTTCCAAAATGAGTTATCGAAGCTACAAGAACCGCATCCGCGCCGCCATTAATAATGGCATCATAGAGATGTTCGAGTGTGCCAGCCCCGCCGGAAGCAATGACCGGAATATTGACAGCACCGCTGACAGCTTTATTCAATTCATTATCATAGCCGGCCTTAGTGCCATCGGCATCCATACTCGTTAAAAGTATTTCGCCTGCACCGAGTTTTTCAGCTTGAACAGCCCAATCAACAACATCAATATCCGTCATCTGCGAACCGGCTTTTACGCACACCTGCCATTTTTCAGTTTGCTCCTTTGAACGGCGAGCATCAATCGCTAAAACAACACATTGATTGCCGAAACGCTTTGCTGCCTGGCTTAATAAATCAGGATTTTCGACAGCTGCGGTATTTACAGAAACCTTTTCAGCTCCGCTTCGCAGAAGCTCATCAATTTGCTCAACAGTTCGAATCCCGCCGCCTACGGTAAAAGGAATAAATACATTTTTTGCCACTTCACTGACCAGTTCGACAATCGTTTTTCGCGAACGAATGGTAGCTGTAATATCGAGAAATACCAATTCATCAGCACCAGCCTGGGAATATCTTGCACCAAGTTCGACAGGGTCGCCCGCATCACGAAGATTCAGAAAATTAACGCCTTTCACAACGCGATTATCTTTTACGTCAAGGCAGGGAATAACTCGTTTGGTCAGCACAATTAAATTTCCTTCTCGCAAATTTTTGCAAAATTTTTCAGTACGGCAAGGCCAGCTTCGCCGCTCTTTTCAGGATGAAACTGTGTTCCGTAAACATTTGCCTTCTGCACCGATGCCGGCAAATCAAATCCGTAATCAGTATAAGCAATTTTCGCCTGCTCGTCAGCAACATCAGCGTAGAAAGAATGTGCGAAATAAAAATGTTTCTCTTTGTCAAGTCCGTTAAATAAATCCATATCTTTTGGCGGCTTTACAAGATTCCAGCCCATATGCGGAATTATCTGTTCACTTGGAATTGGTACTACATTTCCGCTAATCAATCCCAATCCACTATGTTCGCCATATTCGCAACTCTTATCAAATAACATCTGAAAGCCGACACAAATGCCCAATAAAGGTTTACCTTCGAGAGCAAGTTTTTTTATCAATTCAGCTAAATTTCCCAAAGCATTGACGGCATAACCAAAAGCCGCCACTCCCGGCAAAACAATACCATCAGCAGATTTAATGACTTCCGGCGAGCAGCTAAGCTCGGCATCACAGCCAATATGCTCGAACGCATTACAAACGCTCTTAACATTTCCAACATTGTAGTCGATAATAACTATCATAATTGAGTGTTGACTATAGTATAAGAACTTCTTATCCTATCTGGCGTATTAAAAATTAAAATCAGCAATACGAATAATAAATGATAAACAAGGAATAGTAAATAATAATGTGTGGAATAGTAGCTTATCTTGGTGGAAAAGCGGCTCAGCCGATTCTTGTTGAAGGCCTCAAGCGTCTGGAATATCGCGGTTATGACTCAGCCGGCGTAGCAATCTTAAGCAACGGCTCAATGAGAATCGTAAAAACAAAAGGCAGAATAAAAGCCCTCGAAGGAATTCTCGCTTCGCCCAACGAAAATGAAAAACTCGGCATAGGACACACACGCTGGGCTACGCACGGCAAGCCAAATACTATCAACGCACATCCACATCAGGATTATACCGGCAAAATCGCTGTGGTTCACAACGGCATTATCGAAAACTACGGCACGTTGAAAAAATGGCTGCAAACCGAAGGTGTAGAATTCGCCAGCGAAACCGATACGGAAGTAATCGCAAATTTAATCGGCTATTTCTACACCAAGGGCAATAAAACCGAAGAAAATAACGGGCAGAGCAAATTCGAGTGGGCAGTACAAAGGGCACTTCACGAAGTACACGGCACTTACGGATTGGCAATTGTCTGTTCGGATGAGCCGGAAATGCTGATAGGAGCAAAAAAAGGCAGCCCACTGATACTCGGCGTAGGCGATGATGAATATATTCTTGCTTCCGATGCAGCTGCAATAGTTGAACACACAACTCAGGCAATATATCTTTCTGACAGTGAAATGGTTACCATTAGCCCAAAGGGTTTTTACACAAAAACCATTAACAATGTCTCGGTAAATAAAGACCTGAAAGAAATTGAATTCTCGCTGGAACAAATCGAGCTTGGCGATTTCAAACATCATATGCTCAAGGAAATTTTTGAGCAGCCGGAAGCAATTAGCACCTGTATGCGAGGCCGAGTTGATATTGAAAATAATAAAATAAAACTTGGCGGAATTGATTCACATCTGCGGGAAATGACCAGGACCAGGCACCTTATATTAACCGCATGCGGAACCGCATTTCACGCCGGCCTGGTTGGGGAATTCCTGTTTGAAAAATTGGCACGCATACCAACTGAAACCGAATATGCCAGCGAATTTCGATATCGCAATCCAATCATAGAAGATGGAACCGTTGTTATATCGATAAGCCAGTCGGGCGAAACGGCTGATACTCTCGCAGCAATTGACCAAGCCAAAGAACGCGGAGCTAATGTACTCGGCATTGTTAACGTTGTCGGCTCCTCCATCGCAAGAGCAACTGATGCAGGAATATATCTGCACGTCGGACCCGAAATCGGCGTAGCAAGCACAAAAGCATTCACAGCTCAGGTTACAGTATTAACTATGCTTGCAATCGAACTCGGCAGAAGAAAGCTCATAAGTAGCGACCAGGCAAGCAGTTATATTCACGAACTTTCACAAATACCAGATAAAATAAGTCATATTTTAAAACAATCCGAACATATAAAAGAAATCGCCGCAGCAAACATCGATAAAAACAACTGGCTCTTCCTCGGTCGCGGATTCAATTATCCGGTAGCTCTTGAAGGTGCTTTGAAACTAAAGGAAATCAGCTACATTCACGCCGAAGGCCTGCCTGCAGCAGAGATGAAGCACGGCCCAATCGCTTTAATTGTTGATGGGATGCCAGCTGTTTTCATTGCGACCGCCGGGCCGCAATACGAAAAAATTATGGGCAATATAGCTGAGGTCAAAGCTCGCGGCGGAAAAGTCATAGCGGTCGCAACCGAAGGCGATGAAAATATAAAACAATATGCAGACCATTTAATCACAGTCCCGGATGCACCGGAACTCCTGCAGCCAATATTAACTGTCGTACCGTTGCAACTACTGGCTTATCACGCCGCAGTTCTGCGAGGCCACGATGTGGATAAACCGCGCAACCTTGCAAAAAGTGTGACGGTTCAATAAAATAATAAATAAAATCCATCCCCAATTTGAAATCCAAATCGGTATTACCCTATGATTAGACTCAAAAAATTTCGATGTGGCTTTACGCTTATTGAATTGCTAATTGTGATAGGTATTATAGCTCTTTTGCTGGCGATACTTTTGCCGTCATTTGGCAAAGCCAAATCTATGGCTATGCGGCTAAAATGTGCACACAATTTGAAACAAATCAATGTAGCTGTATCTCTCTATCTCGGAGACAATAAAGATACATATCCTTGTGCCGATATCGATGACCCGATAGAACAAAGACCCGGTGGAGGTAATATCTGGCTATGGATGGGACGCGGCTGGCGGAGTTTTGTTGAGCCGTATCTTGGCGGAAATATCGATGCAAATAATCCTTCGGTTCTGCACTGTCCGCAGGACAAAAGCGAAGATTATGAATCCACAAGTTATTCTTATTCGATGACCTTTTACCACAGCCCTGCACAAATCGACTCAATCAACAATACAGTTAACACCTGCGGTGGGCCCGGCAATTCATTAATATCGCCTACACCGCAACGAGTTTTTGATGTAGCTAAGCCCTCTGAAAAAATCCTTATGGGAGAGTGGAACAGTAATCATTTACGCGTAGATGAAACGGGATGGTACGGAGAAGGTGGCTGGTGGTGCTGGGAGGGCAGCCGGAACTATCTCTTTGCTGACGGACAGGTGCAATACATTCCGGCAGAGGAAATCCGTCCTGCGAGAGACGGCTGGCCTGATGCGAATCTGACATTTAATGGAATTAAAGGCAGCGATTACCCTTAAGTCGGCCATCGCTATGCCTAAAATCGGGGTGATAGGATTCGAACCTACGGCCTCCTGGTCCCAAACCAGGCGCTCTAGCCAAGCTGAGCTACACCCCGAAAAACGCATTTTACAGAAAACAGCAGCCAAATGCAATAAAATCATATCCCATTTCTTCAGCAAAAGAAAAAATATCTGTTCTAAAATCCACAATTCTCCAGCTGTCAATTTGCGCAAACAATGCTGGAAAAATAGCTTGCATATTCATAAGTCCTAATATACAATTTTTGTGTGGAAGTTGCTTTTCTCGACAAAAATGAACAATGAATCCAAAAGCTATGACCTTAAAAGCTAATAAACAATTACTGTTGCCTGCCTTTATAATCCTCGGCTCGCTGTGTTTATTTCTCGCTGGAAGCAAAAGCGGTTCACAAACAAACGAGCAATCACAAGCAGGTATTCAAACTGGAGTGCTGGTAATACCGGTTCAGCTTGAACGCGATGGCTACGGCTTGGCAATGGTTGATACTGTCAATGAAACATTATTGGTATATCAGTTGAGCAGCCGCAGCTCAGCGCACAATCGGCTAAAATTATTGGCCGCAAGGAGCTTTAAGTACGACCGGCTGCTACAGCAGTACAACACAGCAGAACCAAAACCGCAGCAGGTTAAAATGCTGCTGGAAAATATGGGGCAGCAGCAACTTGAAATAAATGAAGATGACCTGCAGGATCCAAATTTTATACTAAAGACAGCAGAGCCAATCAAGACGAGAACAGAAAACTAAAATAGAAAATAAAAAGTTAAGTTGCAGGAGAATAAATAATAATGGCTGGTATGTTCTATTCACTCCAAGAAGCGGCAGAAAAACTCAATAAAACGGAAGAGCAAGTAAAGGAATTCGTAAAAGAAGGAAAACTGCGGGAATTCCGTGACGGCTCCAATCTGCTGTTCAAAATCGATGAAGTAGAAGCATTGGTTTCTGACGCAGTTATTATGCAATCAGAAGAGACCCGTCTCGAAGAAGAATCCCCAAAAGACGAAGGAGAACTTCTGCTTGAGACAAATGAAGATGAAGATACCGCAACAGGAAGTGAATTAACAAACGCCGACACTGCTGCAGGTGCCGAAGGAATCGATATTCTTGAAGAAACCGAAGACAGTTTCAATCTTGGAGACGACACTATAAGTGCAGATAAAGCCGAAACAGGTGAGGCATCTCTCGAAGAAATAGAAGACGATATAAACCTTGATACTTTCGGCAGCGGTTCCGGCTTGTTAGACCTTTCCCTACAAGCTGATGATACTTCGCTGGGCGGAATTCTTGACGAAATTTATACACCCGAAGAAAACAACGCTCAACTGGCAGATGAAACTCCCAGCTCAGGTTCAACGATGAGTATGGCAACAGGAACCGGCCAGATGCTTTCGGAGGAAGATTTTGGTCTATCGCAATCAGCTCAGCAAGCAGCTGCGGTAGTTCAAACATACGCAGAGCCACAACCGGACACTTTAAGTAATGCTCTTGGAGTTATGTTGTTTTTGCCGCTGCTCGCTGTCATTTATACCGCGGTGGTAGTAGTGGCTGGTCTGAATGGAACAATGCCCGCTATTCTTGAAAAATCACAGGATATAATCTGGTACATTGCAGCCGGAGCAGCAGTGGTAGCAATCCTGCTCGTTGCAGCAGCTTCACTACTAAGCAGCAATTCAGGTAAAACACGTAAATCTAAAAAAGCCAAGCAACAACCAGAACCATCAGAAGACCTGTCGGATATGTCCTGATAAAATCCGGCTGGCTGTCGAAGTAATACATAAAATTTTATTTCATAAACAGGCAAAGTTCCTGGTCGAGTAGTTTTGTGTATTTGCCAGTTTTGCTGCCACCGATTGTGTTGCCATCAAATTTGATTACCGGAACAACACCTTTGGTAGTTACAGCTATGAAAAGTTCGTCTGCACAAATCACCTGAGCTGGAGTAAATGATTTCTCCGACAGTTTCAAACCAATATTCTTAGCCGCTTTAATAACAAATCTGCGAGTAACAGAAGGTAAAATATTTCCAGCCAGTGGCGTGGTTTGCAGCGTTTTTCCAAATAATGCAAAAAAGGAAGAAGCGGCGCCTTCGGTTATAAAACCCGATTCGTTTACAAGTATAGCTTCATCACAACCTTTTCTATCTGCATCACGACGAGCAAGAACATTAGCGAGCAGATTCAGCGATTTTATGTCGCATCTCTTCCACCTCAAATCTGGATGAGTTGAAACAGCAATACCATTTCTTTTCGTTTCAGAATCATCGGCTAATTCTGTAATGGTTAGAAAAAAATTCGGCTTCAAATTAGCATCACAAATATGATTTCGCTGGGCTGAGCCGCGAGTAATATGAAAATATATTTTAGCGTTAGCAATATGGCATTTTTCAAAAGCCGTTTTAATGCGTGAGCGAATCGTCTCAATATCCACTCCTCCTATTTCAATCGCAGCCAATCCGTTGGTAAATCTGTGCAAATGCTCGTCCATCGCAAATATTTTTCCATCGTAACTGCGAAGCACCTCATAAATTCCATCGCCAAAATACAGCCCACGGTCGAAATAAACCGCCTCAAGCTCGTCGAGCGGCAAAATTTTATCGTCTATCATAGCCATCTGCATAAGACTGCTCCCAAAACCACACAAAATCAGGATACAAAAATATAGGATAATTTGCTTTACAACAAAGAATCAAACATATAGAATACCAAGTTCTTTTGAATCTTTAAATACAGAAATCGGGAGTTTTTTGAATGTATGCAGTAATCGAACAAGGCGGAAAACAATATAAGGTTGCACAGGGTGATTGCCTGAACATCGAACTGGACGGGGTTTCTCGAGATGCCACAACAATCGAACTGGACAAAGTTCTATTGGTCAGCGATGGCAAGGATACCAAAATCGGCACGCCTTTTCTTGATAATGCAAAGATAATTGCTTCATTTAAAACCACAGCCGAGGATGCACTCGTTAAAGGTGAAAAGCTCTATCCTATTCATTTTCGCAGACGTAAGAACAGTAGAACAAGAATCGGGCATCGCCAAAAATACCTGCAGGTAACCATCGACAAAATCGAGTCATAGACCGGGCAGTTCCAGAAGCACTTTAATATTTTCTGTTCCGCTTTAGGCCACCGTGAGGACAAGGATGGCAAAATTACTCTGCTTTTAACTGACGATTCATCAATTCAGATATGGCTGTTTTAACCGGTTTGTCTTGGAAAACAATTTCATAAACCGCTTGGGTAATCGGCATTTCAACCTCGCATTTTCGGCCAAGAACAACCGCTGATTCGCAGGTAGCAATACCCTCGACTACTGATTCGTTCGCCATTCGAGCTTGCTTCACGCTTTGACCTTTTCCTATTCGCTCGCCAAATGAACGATTTCTGCCTTTTGGCGAAACACAGGTTGTTACCAAATCGCCAAGCCCTGTAAGACCGGCAAACGTTTGCGGCTTTGCGCCGCAGGCAACGCCAAGACGAGTTATTTCGGCAAGACCCCTGCTCAAAAGAGCTGCTTTTGCATTATCTCCTGCACCTATGCCATCGATAATCCCAGCAGCAATCGCAATAACATTCTTCATAGCTCCTGCCAATTCAACACCAACAACATCAGTATTTGTGTAAACCCGCAGCCAGTCGGCATTGAAAGTGTGCTGCATTTTTTTTGCCAATTCCTCATCGTCAGTTGCAATACAAGCCACCGCCGGCAGTTTTTTCGCTAATTCATCTGCGATAGTAGGCCCGGACAGGACAGCAGTTTTGAGTTTTCCATCCAACACGTCGGCAAGAATTTGAGTTGGACGAAGAAGTGTATTGTTTTCAATGCCTTTTGCTACCGAGACAATCGGCACATTCTGGGGAACGTATTTTTTTAATCTTTTCCAGACGCTTCGCATAAACTGGCACGGCGTAGCTGAAACAATCAAATCAGCATTAACCATTATCTGCTCATCAGATGGTTCAAAAACCAGAGATCCCGGCAGTTTATAGCCGGGTAGAAATTTTTTATTTTCCCCTGCCAGCTGAATCTGTTTTAACTGCTCACTGTCATAGCCCCATATCCGTATTTCGTGGCTCGTGGCTCGTGACTCGCAGTTCGCCTGGCGTTTCTCACACAGCAGCATCGCCAAAACAGAAGCCATTGCTCCATCACCGATTATTGAAATATTTTCAAACATTTTTTGCATTATAATATGATGCTTTACGTATTTACAATTTCTATTTCTTCAGGATTTAGCCGCTTAAGCTCAGGTAATAGTTTTTGGCTGAGCCGGACTTCGATAATAACAAAATCATCGCTATATTGCTCCTGCAAAATCTGGCTGTATGCCCTCAAAAAACTCTGCACCCTGCCGTCTGATTGACTCACAGTAATACGCAATAAAAGTTCATCACCTTTATATTCTGCCAATACTGCTTTACCTAATTGTTCCAGGCCAAAGCCGGTATTAGCTGAAATACACACCGCATCAGGAAACATTGTTTGTAGTATTTCAAGCTCACCAACTTGGCTGACTATATCAACTTTGTTGAGAACTATCAAAACCGAACTTTTGCCGCAACCAATCTTTTTTAAAACGCCCTTAACAGCAACAATTTGCTCAGCGGCCTGAGCATCTGAAGAATCCACCACATGCAAAAGCAAATCGGCATTAACAGCTTCTTCAAGCGTGGCCTTAAACGAAGCAACGAGATGATGGGGTAAATTCTTTATAAAACCAACTGTATCACTTAAAAGAACCTCTGCTCCACCGCCCAAAAACCATTTTTTTGTTCGGGTGTCGAGAGTAGCAAACAATCTATCTTCAACAAAAACATCTGAATCAGTGAGAATATTCAAAAGTGTGCTTTTGCCCGCATTTGTGTAGCCGACGAGGCAAATCTTGAACAGGTTTTTTCTGCCGCCAATTTCACGCATCTTTCGCTTATCAATTGAGGCAAGCTGGCGTTTCAGCTCTGTAATTTTCTTATTCACCAGCCGCCGGTCAATTTCCAGTTGCTGCTCGCCTGTACCCCTTGTTCCAATTCCGCCGACAGCGCCGGCAGCAGTTGCGCCTCCGGCACCGGCCACACTATCCAGGTGCGACCACATCCTCGTTAATCGGGGATAAGTATATTCCAGCTGAGCTAATTCGACCTGCAACTTGGCTTGTTTTGTTCTGGCTCTTGTAGCGAAAATATCGAGAATTAATTCGCTTCTATCGATAACTTTGGTCTCAATAATCTCTTCAAGCTCACGGATTTGGCCGGGCGAAAGATTATTATCAAATATAACAACATCAGCAGAAAAACTTTTTACCCTCTCTGCGAGTTGAGCCGCTTTGCCTTTGCCTATATATGTAGCCGGACTTATTCTGCGGACCTTCTGGGGAAATCTATCTACCACAATTGCGCCGGCACTTTCGGCCAAAGCGGAAAGCTCAACCAAGTCAGGTTCATTGGCTTGATTGCGAAGAAAAGCCGCCACCAGAATAGCTCGTTCCTTTTTAACTCTCAGTGTCTGACGCATATTTTCCAATTAGAAACACCTGAAATATTATAAACGATAAATTTCACTATTTAAGACAGCTTTTATTTCTTCGAAGCGCGTGAACGTCGAACTGTCGGCTTTGATTTAGTAGTTTTTTTCAAACCCTTTTCCAAAATCTTTATCGCCTTATTAACATCAGCAACTTTCAAAACACCTGTCGTTCGTCCACCCCTTGCCCCTGCCGTGCAATACGCATACGAAATGTTTACATGGTTCTTCGCCAATTTCTGGGCAACCTCTGCCAGTGCTCCGGCGGTGTTAGCAAGATTCAAACATAAAACATCTGTCTCATTGTATGACATATTCAACTCAGAGAGAACCTTCTTTGCGTTTGTGGGCGAAGCAAAAATCACTCTCATAACACCATGCTCAACCGAATCCATCATAGTCATAGCTATTACGTTAATTTTTGCCCGCGCAAATTCGCTAAGTATATGACCAAGCACTCCCGGCTTATTAACCATAAAAATAGAAAACTGTTTTGCAATATACATATCCAACCCCTTCCAATAAAGCGTAAATCAATTTGAAGCTATAGCTTCAACAGCACTTTTTCTGTCTGGAAAAAATCTAAAAATCCTGTCAAGATTAGTTATCTTAAAAACCCTGTGTAATTGCGGATTTATGGCACTGATTACAACCTGGCCATGACGCTCTTCCAATCGGGAGCGAATGTCCAGAATCACTCCAAGAACCTGAGATGAGAAAAATTTAACCTGTCCAAAATCAAATACCATTTTACTGATATTATTTTCCTCGATAAAAGTTTTAATCTGCTCAGAAACCATTGTTATTTTTTCCGTATCACTTATAGAAGTTGCATTGAAAATTACTACCGCAACATCCGCTTCGCAGGTTATTTCAACACTGATTTTTTCATCCATAATACATTTCCAGTCAGAAATAAATTTTAATCGCTGAAATCATCGACTCTTTTGTATATTTTCGCCTACTTTTGCACATTTATCAATACTTGTTATGAATCTTTATTTGAA
>JAGLSG010000065.1 GCA_023135865.1 Planctomycetota bacterium
GGAACTGACATTCCAAGTACGAAGGGAATACTGTGATTGAGCAGCAACAAGCTGAATACAGAACCGGAATCGGTACTGACATTCATAGGTTAGTTGCCGACAGAAAACTTATTCTTGGCGGAGTTTGCCTGTCGTATCCGTTAGGTCCGCTTGGCCATAGTGATGGCGATGTCGCCTTGCATGCTGTGATTGATGCTTTACTTGGAGCCGCTGCGATGGGCGATATTGGAACGCTGTTTCCCGATACTGATGAGCAATTCAAAGATGCTGACAGTAAAGAATTATTAACTATTGTAAAAGACCGACTTGAAGAAAAGCAGTGGGAAGTGGTTAATGTTGATTTGATAATACACGCCGAAAAGCCAAGATTGGAATCGGTTAAAGGACAAATGAAGAGATGTATTGCAGATATTCTGGAGATTGATTTTACAGCGGTGAATGTTAAGGCCAAAACCAATGAAGGACTTGGCGAAATTGGTGCCGGTCAAGCTATCTCTGCAACAGCTGCTGTTTTATTAAAACGCAAACAAAAAAGGACATTATAAAAATTGGAAGCATTTATAGATGAGTTTTGAACTTTATAACAGTTTGACGAGAACCAAAGAGGAATTTAAGCCGCTGAAAAAAGGCAAGGCAGGTGTTTATGTTTGTGGGCCGACGGTATATGGTCATGCACATCTTGGCCACGCTAAAAGTTATGTAAGTTTTGATATACTTGTTCGCTATATGCGATACTTGGGTTACAGCGTTACTTATGTTCAGAACATAACTGATGTCGGTCATTTGACCGATGATGCCGACCAAGGCGAAGATAAATTAGCTGTTGCTGCAGAAAAAGAAAAAAAACACCCGATGGCTCTGGCTGAGTTTTATACCCGCAGTTTTTTTGAAGATATGGATAGCTTAAATTGCGTTCGGCCTGATATTAGTCCGCGTGCCAGCGGCCATATAATCGAGCAGATAGAATTGGTAAAAAAACTTCTGAAAAAGGGTTTTGCTTACGAAGTTAATGGCTCGGTGTATTTCGATGTTTCCAAATTCAAAGATTACGGAAAATTGTCAGGCAGAAATGTCGAAGATATGTTAGCCGGAGCAAGAGTTGAAGTTTCGCCAGAGAAAAAGGCACCAGCTGATTTTGCACTTTGGAAAAAAGCCGAACCCAATCATATTATGCAGTGGCCAAGTCCGTGGGGGATGGGTTATCCCGGCTGGCATCTGGAGTGTTCGGCGATGAGTATGAAATATCTCGGCTCAACAATCGATATTCACGGTGGCGGTTTGGAAAATCAATTTCCCCATCACGAATGCGAAATAGCTCAATCAGAAGCGGCTAACGGCGTACCTTTTGTTCGCTACTGGCTGCACAATAATATGGTTACTGTCGATGGCCAGAAGATGGGCAAAAGTTTGAATAATTTTATCACACTAAAGCAGGCCTTTCTTGGTGCCCACGAAAGATTAACCAAAAGTTATGAGCCGCTTGCTGTAAGGCAGTTGATTTTGAATAGTCATTACAGAAGTCCTATTGATTTTTCCGATGCGGCTCTTTTTGCAGCACAAAGCGGCTATGAAAAAATAACAGAAACAGTCAAAGCTGTCAGAAAGAAAATAACCGCTGAAAACCAGGGCGAAGTTGACAGCGGTGTTGCAAGTCAGTTGGAGCAGCTGGAAGCGAAATTTGAAAATGCAATGAATGATGATTTAAATACCTCCATTGCACTATCGGTTGTGTTTGAAATTGTTCGTCTGGCAAATGGTTTACTTGAGAATGGTGATACTAATTCAGCTACCTTTAGTGTGATTGATGATTTATTCGGTCGATTTGGGGGCGATTGTCTTGGTATTGTAAAAGATGAATATTCGCAAAGCGGTGCAGCTGATGATGCGATGGTAGATAAATTGGTTGGGATTTTAATTGAGCAGAGAAATGCCGCTCGGAAAACCAAGGATTTTGCAGCTTCCGACGCTATTCGTGCTCAGTTGGATGAAGCGGGAATTGTTCTCGAAGACAAAGCCGACCAAACCGTATGGAGGAGCAAATGAAAATACTCGGAATTGACCCTGGTTTGCAGGTTTGCGGATACGGCTGTTTGAAAACAGGCGGTAGTAAAGATAAGTTGGTCGAGGCAGGTGTAATTAGAACTGATGGCAAGTTGTCGATGGAGTTGCGATTAGACCAAATTGCTGAAGATTTGGGAGCGATATTACAAAATTTTAAGCCGGCTCTTGTCGCAGTTGAAGAAATATATTCGCATTACGCCCATCCGAGAACAGCTATACTGATGGGGCACGCAAGAGGAGTTATACTGCAAAAATGTGCGGCTTGCTCGATTGAGATTAAAAGTTTTAGTGCAACACGAATAAAAAAATCGGTAACCGGCAATGGCAGAGCGTCCAAAGGCCAAGTTCAGCGAACGGTTCAGCAAATTTTATCTCTCGCTGATTTGCCCGAACCAAATGACGTGGCCGATGCCATTGCAGCTGCTCTTTGCTGCGCAAATTCGTTGAAAACTGTCTCGGTGCAGCGATGCTGAGAAGGACGCGTAAAGCATAAGTTTTGTATTGCGTGGAAACTAAAAGCGAAAAGCTCAAATTGACAAGCCAAAGGGTAAAATTTAAAAGTTGGTTTTCCTTCTTAAATCGTTGTCTCTGTTCTTTGTGAGAAGGGCAATAGCGGAAATGAATGTCTTATACAAATATTGCGATCAGTTGGGTATCGTAAAAATTTTGGGGTCGTTAGAATTAAAATTGCCGTATATTTCGGAAGTTAATGACCCGCTTGAATGTATGCCTTTTCTTGATGAAGGTAATATAACGGCAATGAAAGAGCAATGCATACGAAGATTCAAAAGTAAAGGTAAAATTCCATCACCTAATTGGGAGCAAATACTGGAGAAAAAATGGCAAACAGGTGAAGTTTCAAACCTCAGAAAAGAGCTGATTAAATGTATAGATGAAATGAAACAAAAAAGTTGTTTAGTGTCTGTTTCACAAGAGGCAGGAACCTCTGTAATGTGGGCGCATTATTCGGAAAAACATAGGGGAGGAGTAATCGGAATTGATTTTGAACACATTTTTCCGAATATGGAGCTTGTCCGTTATTCTGAGCAACGCCCTAATCTGTGTATTTGGGATGATTTTTACAGCATCGAATTTCAAAAAAAATATTTTAATACCCTAATTACGAAGTCATCTGGATGGGTCTATGAGAAAGAATTTCGCAATATTTTAGACAATACTGATTTAATGGATTTAGAAAAAAACGGTTTAGCATTCCTTAAAGACTTCAACGGCAAGAAAACCTGGTTTTTGCGACTGAATCCGGAATCGATAAGAGAAGTTGTTTTCGGTTTGTACACAGAAGAGAGTTTAAAGTTGGCCATCAGGAAGTTAATTGAGCGGCCGGAACTACAGCATGTAAAATTGTATCAAACTGGAGAATCGAAAACTTATACTCTTAACTTGGTTGATATAGAGAACCGATAAACGTACGCAATAGTTAATAGTTTGAACTGTGTGCGTTAGTCCTTTCTGGAAAAGTTGCGGAATCCTTTCTTCCATTTTAGTGCGAGTAGCCGTATAATTGCGATTATGATAGCAAGGATTGAAGGAAAACTTGTTAAACTCCAGAGCGATACAGCTCTCGTGCAGGTGGGCTGCGTTGCATACGAAATTATGCTGCCGGGCTATTGTGTCAGCTCGCTGTCTGCTCAAATCGGCTCGCAAATCACGCTTTGCACAATGGAATATTACGAAGGCACACCCGGCGGCAGTTCCTTTGTGCCGAGAATGGTTGGCTTTCTAAGCGATGGCGAAAAAGATTTCTTCACTAAATTTATAAGCGTCAAGGGAATAGGAATAAAAAAAGGTCTGCGATGTTTGAGTATGCCGATAGCTTCCATTGCCGCTGCGATAGAAAACGGTGATGACAAAATGCTGATGACCCTTAACGGCGTGGGCAAGAGAATGACTCAGCAGATTATCGCTGAGTTAAAAGGTAAATTACAGGATTTTGCAATTGGAGCTGGAGCGGCAGGAACAACTGAAGCAAAATTAAAAACGTTCCAGATTGAAACATTGGAAATTCTGATTGCCTGGGGCGAAAAGAGAAATGAAGCAATTGAAATGCTCGAACTTGCCTGCCAAAGACATCCGGATGCAAAATCAGCTGAAGAGCTTGTACCTTTGGTCTATAGATTAAAGCAGGGCGTAGAAGCATAGAAGCGTAAAACGCAAAGTGAAAAATGTAAAACCAGAGTTTAAAATTTAAAAATTGGGAAAAAATGAGTTTTTAATTTTAAGTTATAGTTTTTAGCTTTAGACTTTAAATTTTTAGTTTTCATATTATGGCTGTAGATAGAATTATAGATGGGGAGTTGCTTAGCGAGCAGGAAGAAAGTTTTAACTTTTCGCTTCGGCCGAAACTTTTGAATGAATGCGTAGGCCAGGAAAGCATTAAGGAAAAACTTTCGATTGCTATTGCGGCGGCTAAGCAGAGAGGCGAGCCGCTTGAACACATATTGTTTTATGGCCCGCCCGGACTTGGCAAAACTACGCTCGCAAATGTCGTCGCAAATGAAATGGGAGCTTCCGTTCGCTGTTCTTCGGGGCCGGCTATGGTAAAGCAGGGCGATGTAATGGGGCTTTTAAGCAATGTAAATACAGGTGATGTACTTTTTATTGATGAGATTCACCGGCTGAGTACAGCGGTTGAGGAATTTATTTATCCTGCGATGGAGGATTTCAAGGTTGATTTTACGGTTGATAGTGGCTTGCATGCCAAGACTATAAATTTTCCGTTAAAGCGTTTTACTTTAATTGGTGCTACAACGCGAGCTGGACTCTTGAGTGCGCCGCTTCGCAGCCGATTTGGGATGTTGTATCATCTTGATTTTTACAGCAGCGAAGAATTAACGGCAATTCTGGTTCGTTCCGCTAAATTGCTTGGCTTAAAATATGAGCCGTCGACTTTGGAAATGATTGCTGCTCGTTCACGCGGCACGCCCCGTGTGGCGAATCGGCTATTGAAACGTGTTCGCGATTATGCCCAGGTAAAAGGTTCAGGATTACTTAGTTCCGAAATCGTTTCAAGCTCGCTTGAGATGGAGAGAATAGATGCACTGGGACTTGATGATTTGGACAGGTCTTTTTTGCGTGCTCTGGCTAATGTTTACGAAGGTGGCCCGGCTGGAATTGATGCTATTGCAGCGACACTTGGCGAAGAGCGGGATACGCTTGAAGATGTTGTCGAGCCGTATCTTTTGCAGATAGGATTTTTGCGGCGAACCAATCGAGGCAGAGAAATTACCCAAACGGCTTGTAAGCATCTTGGCTTGAAATATCACACAAAGAAAAATGACCAGTAGCAAAAACAATAATTGCTAAAGAAGAAGTTCTTCGGCTTGTACAGCGCAAAGGCGAAAATCATCGGCTGATATTGTTACTGTTTGCCACTTCGGGCTGCGAATCTTCATAAACTCACAATAACGCTCCAAATCAATGCAAAAGAATATGTATTTACCATTATTAAAATCATAGATTTCCCTGCCGTCAAAATCGACATCGAAATTTTCAATCCTGTAGGCAAAAACAAAAACAGCTTTATGCGTTTGGCCAAGTACCTGCTGCCATTGTTTCAGTTGCGAAATGTCATTAGTTGCCAGCCAACATTGAAGGCCGGCTAATTTTTCAAAACTTTCCGCTTTGAATTTTCTGCCGCGAACAGCTGCAATTATTGTTTGTCCGCTACGTGGATATAATAAATAATCAAAGCTCTTGATATTCAAATTACCAAAAGCTAATTTTTTATCTTTGTCCGGTGAGATGTGCTTAATGCGATTATCGACCAACCAGCTTTCGAATGCCTGCTTATAATGATTGGCATGGGAGTTTTTCATTTTTTATTTTGATTTGGTTCCAATATCTGAAATGAATTTGTCATAATCAATCAGCTTCTGCTCGCCGGTTGACATATTTTTTACAACAAGTTCGTTTTTTTCAAATTCATCACCGACAATCACGCATTTTGCAGCGTTTTGATTTGAAGCTTGTTTTAACTGCTTGCCGATATTGGAAAATTTATAATTGAAATTCGTTATAAAACCGGCTAATCGTAGTTTAGCGGTTATTTCAACGGCCTTTTGCAGATATTTTTGGTTTGCATAAGCGATGAAATAATCTGATTTGGGTTGCGGTAGTTGCTCTGGCAAAATGCCTTTTTCCTCAAGCAATATCGCCAGTACGCAATCACCCATTCCCATTCCGACAGCTGATATTGCCGGGCCTCCGAAATCTTTTAGTAAATTGTCATATCTTCCGCCGCCGCCTATGGCTCGAAGTTGGCTTGCCTTATCGTAAATCTCAAAAACAGTACCTGTGTAATAAGCCAATCCACGAATGATGCTAATGTCGAATGAGCAGAAATCAGCAACTCCCATCACATTTAACAATTCAAAAACACGTTCCAATTCGTCCACAGATTCTTTTGCTGTTTTGTTTTGCTCTGTTAGAGTTTTGATTTGTTCAATTGATTTGACAGTCATTAATTCGAGTATTTTTTTGTATTGGGTTTTGTCAGCAACTTTTTCAGCGAGCAGTTTTTCAAAAGTATCCTGTGGCAGTTTGCTTTGTTTGTCGAGCAGTGCGTATAATGGGTCTAATTCTTTTTTTTCAACGCCTATCGTTTGCAGAACTGCAGCGAGCATTTTTCTGCTGGATATTTTTACTACAATATCTTTTGGTGTCAGGCCTATGTTTTGAAGGTAATCGATTGTGCAAAAGATAACTTCTGCATCTGCAAGCAAATCATCTGAACCGATTATGTCGATGTTCCATTGGAAAAATTCCCGCAGCCGTCCTTTTTGCGGTCGCTCGGCGCGGCATAATCTCGGCACTGAAAACCATTTGATTGGCTTGGGAAGTGAATTTATTTGCTGATTTACCATTCTGGCAAGTGTAGGGGTGATTTCCGGCCGTATTGCCAGCTCTCTGCCGCCTCTGTCGGTTAAAGAAAAGAGCTGCTCGGCAATTTCATCGCCGCTTTTTACCTGAAACATTTTCAAATATTCAAATATCGGCCCGTCATATTCTTCAAAACCATTGCGCAGTGAAATTTTTTTCCAGCCGTCGGTCAGCCAATTACGGCGAGCCATATCCGGCGGATAAAAATCTCTCGTTCCTTTTACAGGTGGTATTTTCATTACTTATTTTTTCTTTCCCGCCCTTTTTTTTGTTGCTTTCTTTTTTTCTTTAACATTGTTATGGAATTTTATCTTTATGTATTCTTCCATTTGTTTGTCATTGGTAAAGTGCAGCTCATAATCATA
>JAGLSG010000066.1 GCA_023135865.1 Planctomycetota bacterium
GCCGGAGATATGGTTCTGGCAACGCTGGCCATCACGCTTGCAGCCGGCTGTGATTACAAAACAGCTGTTCAAATATCCAATATAGCCGGCGGGATTGAAGTGGAAAAATTCGGAACTGCAACTGTAACCATTGAAGAAATTATAAATGAAATAATAAGCGAAAATCGCGGCAAAAGCGGAAAGTTGCGAACTATTGATTCACTAACCACCGAGCTGGACTGGCACAAAAAACAAAATGATAAAATTGTTTTTACTAACGGCTGCTTCGATGTGGTACACAGAGGCCATATCGAATTCCTGAAATTCTGCAAAGAGCAAAGCAACATACTCATCGTTGGCTTAAACAGCGATAGTTCCGTAAAAGCCATCAAAGGGCCAAGTCGCCCAATCAATAATCAATATGACAGAGCGGCTGTATTGGCGGCAATGGAAACTGTCGATTACATAATAATTTTCGATGAGCCAACTCCGCAAAACTTAATAGAAAAAATTAAGCCGAACGTATTGGTCAAAGGCCAGGACTGGGCAGAGAAAGGCGTAGTCGGCCAAAAATTCGTCGAATCGTATGGCGGAAAAGTTGTCCTCGCTCCATTGGTCAAAGGAAAAAGTTCAACAGCTACAATCGAAAAAATGAAACAACTAAAACAAAAATAATGAATACAAATAAAGAAAACCAAATAAAGCAAGCGATAGAAACGCACAAAAAAGCTGTCAGTAATTTTGAAGCTAACAGCATTGAAACAATCGCAGCAGCAGCTGAAATAATAACAGAAGCGATAAAAAATGGCGGCAAAATCTGCATTTGCGGAAACGGCGGCTCGGCAGCTGACGCTCAACACATAGCAGCTGAACTCGTTGGCAGATTCAAAAGAGAAAGAAAAGCGATTGCAGCAATTGCCTTAACAACAAATTCCTCAACAATCACAGCTATCGCCAATGACTATAAATATGAAGATGTGTTTTCCCGGCAGGTCGAAGCGCTCGTGCAAAAAAATGATGTTCTTTGGGCAATTTCAACCAGTGGAAACTCGGCAAATGTAGTAGCAGCCGCCGAATCAGCAAAACAAAAAGGGGCGAAAATACTGGCTTTCACCGGCAAAAGTGGCAGTAAACTTGAAAAAATCGCAGATGTCTGTCTTTGCACAGATGAAAAAATCACCGCACACAGCCAGGAAATCCATCAGCTCAGCTATCACATAATCTGCGACCTTGTCGAGCAGGAATTCTGCGAGTAATAACTAATAAACAATAAATCCAAATCCGTTGCTATGTGAAAACACATGACAAAATAGTTCGTATTAAAAGCTCAATTGTGGTATCTTAGCGGGCAAAGAAAATATAATTTAAAGGAGTGGAAAAATGGAAGCTGCAAAAAAAATCTTATTGTGTTCTCTGTTGGCGATGTTTCTTGTGGCATTTTCCGGATGTAGCAAAACAACAGATGAAAATAAAACCATCAGCGAAATAAAAGCGGAGGCGGAGAAAATGAGCATAAAACAGTTAACAGCAGCTGCAATGAAATATAAAAAAGCTATAATGGCCAAAAGTGCAGAAATCAATTCTGTAATGGATGGGCTAAAGAAAAATTCGGCTGCCGAAATGCTCAATGATGGTGCCAAAAAATTCAAATCGGAAATAGATGTCCTGAGCAAAGCGATAGCTCCGCTAAGTGAGCGATTTAAAATATACTACGATAAAATAAAAGAAAAAGGCGGCGATACATCTGCTCTCGACATCTAATGCAAGCGGATGAAAATAATAAACGAGAAATTAGTCGAAATAAAATAAAAAGCGAAAAGAGATGAAAAATGAGAAACATACGAAAAACTCTAAGTATCATCGCTGTTTGCATTTTGACACTATTGATTGGTACCATAATAATGATTAACCTGTTCTCTGGAAAAGCTGTTAAACTGGCAATAGAAACCGCAGCAACCAAAACTTTGAATGTCAAAGTTACGCTCGATGATGCCGATTTGTCAATTCTAAGTGGAAAACTGACTTTGGAAAACCTGCAAATCAGCAATCCTGCCGGCTATCAGCACGACAAACTGCTCAAATTAAAGAACGGCCAAATCAGCGTCAACATCGGCTCGCTGCTTGATGATGAAGTCATTGTAAAAAACATAAAGCTTGATGGAATGAATATTGTCCTCGAACAAAGGGGTATATCCGGAAATAATCTTCAGGATATTATAAAGCAAATTCCAGCTGGCGAAAAAACAAAATCAGAAAGCAAAAAACTGCACATCGATAATCTTGAAATCACCAATATAAAAGTCGATGTAAAACTGCTGCCGCTGCCGGGAAAAGTTGACACACTTACACTAAAACTTGACGATATAAAAATGCAGAATCTTGGCAGTGACAACAAGCTGGATATGGCAAAACTATCAAGTAAAATACTGCTGGCTATCACCGGCGGCATCGCAGAAAAGGGTGCCGGCAAACTGCCAAAAGAAATGCTTTCGACTTTAAGTTCGGAGCTTAAAAGAGTCAAAGATTTATCCCAGACACTGCTTAAAGAAGGCAGCAAAATTCTTGATGCGCAAAAAGGTATAGGCAAAGAAGCTATAAACACCGGAAAAGATATTGAAAAAGCGGCGACTGAAACGCTTAAAGGATTATTCAAAACTAAAAAAGAAGACTAATATACTGTTCACGATTGAATTTTCCCGTTTGTACGCGGGTAAATAACTTAAAAATAAGCAGTTATGGTTTTATTCGCGGACATTTACTACCCTGAAGGGTATAGATTGGCTTTGATATGTCTGATAAAGCAATATTCTTAGACCGTGATGATACACTGATTGAAGACCCCGGCTACATAAATCATCCTGACCAGGTAAAACTGCTCGACGGCGTTGCCGAATCGCTCGCCGAATTTGGCGAGATGGGTTACAAACTTATTGTAGTCTCAAATCAATCGGGCGTAGCACGCGCAATAGTAACCGAAGAAACATTAAGCGAAATCCACTCCCGATTAAGACAGTTACTTATTGAAAAAGCCGTCAAAATCGATAAATTTTATTACTGTCCATATCACCCTGACGGGGTTATTGAAAAATACCGTAAAGAAAGCGACCTTAGAAAACCAAATCCAGGAATGCTGCTCCAAGCCGCTGACGAAATGGATATTAATCTTAGCGAGTCGTGGATGCTCGGAAACAGCAGCTGTGATATTGAAGCAGGCAGCCGAGCCGGATGTAAAACAATACTTATAAATCAACGAATAGATCAGCGACAAACCGAACCGGAAAAAATTAAGCCGGACTATCAGGCGGTAAATATGAAAGAAGCTGCAAACATAATAAAAATGCAAAATCGAAGCAGTACAAACACAAATATTCAAACAAAGCCGTTTATTATAAAACCGCATCATCAAGTACAGCCGATGCAAACACAGCAGGATAAAACGCAGCCGGATTTACCCAAAAAAGAACCGAACACGCAAAATGTCAGTGAGCACAAAATAGAAAAAGCCCTTCATAATATCCTCGAGCAGTTAAAAAGTATGCACAGAGATAATATATTTGACGAATTTTCCACAATGCGGCTTATAGCTGGAATCGTGCAAATACTGGCTCTGGCAAGTTTATTTGCAGGTATATGGTTTCTAATGAGCCCGACAAGAGACAATAACAAGATATTTATTTCGCTGGCCTTCGCACTGGTCTTGCAGGTAATGGCTATGACTTTCTATACTATGCAGAACAAAAAATGATTCAGCAAAAGGTGAAATGTATTTCGTAAAACAAGATAACTTAAAAAGATATGCAGGATGTAAAAAACAAGATTTTAGTGTGGCTGCCATCTCCTCTTGGCGATGCTGTTCTTTGTACGCCTGCACTTAGAGCGATACGTAAAAAGTTCCAGTCCAGCCAAATATCATTTCTCGCATCGCCAGCCATCAGAGAAATTCTTTCACCAAACGGCTTCAACGATAAATGGCTCGAGCAGGAAAACGCCACTCCATTTGCAACCGCGAAAATGCTCAAAGCTGAAAATTTCACTAAAGCAATACTTTTCAAAAACTCTTTCGCATCAGCGATGACTGTTTTTATGGCAAAAATACCATCACGCACCGGCTACGCAAGAGAAGCGAGAGGATTTCTTCTAACCGAAAAACTCTATCCGGCAAAATCATCAAATACAAAATTCAAACCAATCTCTATGCTCGATTACTACCTTGCAATCGCTTCCTGGCTCGGAGCAGATACAAGCAATAGAAAACTCGAAATTCCAATCGACCCGCAGGCAACAAAAAGTATGCACACAAAATTACCGGAAATAGAAACCAGTAAAGCTCCAACAGTTATTATCGTTCCCGGCGGGGCATTTGGGCCGAGTAAATGCTGGCCGGCTGAAAGATTTGCAGAAGTAGCTAATCGCTTAATTGAAAATTATAAAGCAAATATAATTATTTCGGTGTCGCCACAGGAAAAACAAATCGCCGAAAAAATCGCCGATTTGAGCAAATACAAACTCATAAATTCAGCCAAAAGAAATCTGACTATTGGCGAATTAAAATCGCTCTTTGCAATTGCCGAACTTGTCATAACCAACGACACCGGGCCAAGACATATGGCAATCGCTCTTGAGCGAAAAATCGTCAGTTTATTTGGGCCAAACAGCCCGCAATGGACACAAACCGGCTACGAAAACGAAATCCAGATAATCGGCAAAGCCGACTGCGCTCCGTGTGCAAAGCCGGTTTGCAAAAGAAAAGAACATCTCTGTATGCAGTCAATTACAGTAGATATGGTCTG
>JAGLSG010000067.1 GCA_023135865.1 Planctomycetota bacterium
GTATTAACCGAAATGTCAGGCGGCGAAGAGATGAACCGTGTAACCCAATCTGTACTCAGCATAAGCAGCTGGATTGCAAATGATTTTGGCTGGCTCTATCTATTAGCTGTACCATTTGTCTTCGTAATAATAGTCAAAACAATAGCAAAATTTCGCACCGGAAAATTAGTTCTGGATACAATAAGTCTGAAATTACCGGTGGTCGGCCAAATCGGCAGCAAGGTAGCTGTTACAAGATGGACACGAACACTCGGAACGTTAATCAGTGCTGGCGTACCGATATTGGATGCAATCAATGTTACCAGTGATACGGTGGGTAACGAAGTTTTCGCTAATATGCTGAAGAAAGTTCATAATTCTATTAGGAAAGGCGATACGTTCGCCAGCCCGTTAAAACAATCCAAAACTGTTGACCTGATTGTTACAAATATGGTCTCGGTAGGCGAGGAAACCGGCGATATGGACAAAATGCTCGTAAAAATAGCTGACAATTATGACGAGCAGGTTGATGTTCTGGTTGCATCGCTTATGTCGCTGCTTGAACCAGTTATGATTATCGTGCTCGGCGTAGCTGTTGCTTTTATTGTTATGGCTGTATTCCTTCCGATGATACAGGTTATCAGCAGTTTGTCAGGAAGTGTATAAAAATAATGAACCAGATATTCAACTGAATAATTTAAGGAGAATAAAAGTGAGAACAGTAATTAAACAATTCGGCAGGAAAAAAGCTTTTACTATTGTGGAATTATTAACTGTTATGAGCATTATCGTAATTTTAATTAGTTTGCTTGTTCCGTCATTGAATAAAGCTCGCCAATACGCATTCACTGTCCGTCAACACGCCCAGTTTCATAGTATTGATGTTGCTATGGAACTTTTCCGAACTGAGTTTGACGGCTATCCCAATTCCAACGCACAAGACGAAACAGGCGCTGAATACTGCGGAGCAATGAAACTGGCTGAAGCTATGGTTGGCTGGGATTTGCTCGGTTTCCATCCGGATTCAGATTTTATGGCAGATGGTGATGATGCCGCCGGTACAACTGTCTATGACAACGCTGACACAGACAATCTACGGGCAAGAAAAGGGCCTTATCTTCCACTCGACAATGCCAATGCTTATTCGCTGGACAGTATATACACATCTACAGCTATCGGTTCTACTTTCGACCCGAATTTATTTGTTTTATGCGATGTTTATAAAAAAGTAACAAATCTCGGCAATTACGGGGCAAGAAAACTTGGTATGCCTATCCTCTATTACAGAGCTAATACATCCGGCACAACCAACCCCACAACTGGTGGCAGCATAAATAGCGGCACTGACATTTACAATTACCTCAATAATGACACATTGGTAGGGCTTGGCGTACCATTTGACACTACAGCAACTCATCCTATGGATGGGGCTGGTGGCGACCCGAATGTAATAAAATACTTTTATGATGAAATAAACGATGACAAAATTGACATAACAAAGGGCAGACCGCGTAAATCGGATTCTTACATTCTGCTTTCAGCCGGCTATGACGGCCTCTACGGCACACCGGATGATATATACAATTTCAGTGATTAAAACAGTTGGTAATTCATAGTTTTTTTTGTCATTGCGAGCTGACCTTTGGTCGGTGTAGCAATCTGTTTCTTTCTATGAACAATAAACAAGGAGCAATGAACAATGAGCAATGAACAGAAAACAATATATGGATTTACAATTATTGAACTGCTGACCGCAATTACGATAATTGCGATTTTGGTCGCGCTCCTTTTGCCCTCGGCAAATATGGTTCGCAGAATCGCAAAGGAATCGGCTCAAAAAGCTCGGCTGGCAAATATAGCGATTGCCCTGACGGCCTTTAGAAATGATTACGGCGATTATCCGCCATCAGATATGAATAGTCCAAATTACACCGGCGCTCAAATGCTCGCCGAAGCTCTGCTCGGCTGGGATTTGCTCGGCTTTCATCCAGATTCCGCCTGGAGGCCAGATGGAAAAGATGAATCTAATGGACAAGATACATACGACCCAGGTACAACAGGCACGACAAGTTTAAAAGCAAGAAGAGGCCGCTATCTCGAACTTGCAACAGCCAACGCATTTCACCCATCAGATTTATTTAATACTACTACCGGATTGTCATCTCCAACAAATACATTTGTTCTTTGCGATACATTCGGCGTAAGAAAAACAACCGTCAACAATAAACCCGTTAAAGCCGGCACACCAATACTTTATTACAGGGCAGATACGTCAACAAAAGTTGCTGCTGACATTTACGATTATACTGACAACAGCCCTCTTATTACTTTAGGTAAAGTTAAAGAAAACGACTTACAGGATGAGGAGGTTGTTAACCACCCGCTTACTGACCCCAATTTTTATTCTGATGGAATCGGCGGAATTTACGATTCACAAATAACAACGATAGATTGGCCATACAGGCCGGACTCATACATACTTATTTCAGCCGGAGCCGATGGTCTTTACGGCACAAGAGACGACATTACTAATTTTTGAGAAAACAGGAAACAGAAGACAGAATTCAGAAGTAATAGATGTCTGGAACTTGTCATTGCGAGCAAGGCGAAGCAATCTAAACTTAACAAATAAGATTGCCACGGCCTAAAAACAGGCCTCGCAATGACGAAAAAAACAATGAACAATGAACAACGAACTCATTCCGGTCTTACGCTTATGGAGATGACGGTCGTCATTGCAACGATAGCCGTTCTCGGCGCTCTCGGTTTGCCTGCTGTGCGTTCCTTGCTTGATTCGCTCGAATCACAGGGCAGCGCAAAAACCATGATAAACGGCGCCTTGGCTTCAGCTCGCGCAATAGCTGCAAAAGAGCAGCGTTACGCAGGAGTTAGATTCCAAAAAATATATGACCCCAACAAATCACTCGAAGATGCTTCTCAATATATGATTTTTATAGTACATGAAGAACCTAAAACACTTTCAAATGCCTTTCGAGCAGTTGAAGGATTACAGCCAATAAAATTGCCTGATTCAGCTGGCGTAATGGATTTGAGATACAGAACCAAATCACAGGATGACCCCGGAGACGACCCCATTAACGATAATGGTGATATAGACAACGATGCAAGATTAAAAGATACAACAACTTTCTCAGTTATTTTTTCTCCATCAGGAAAACTCATAATACATGAAGTAAGGGTTAGGAATAAAGATGGTGATACAGGCGATGGAAGCAAAGATGATATTTTTAATTCAGAAACAAATGTAGAAAATAATGGGATTGGAATGTTTTATCAGGATGATTCGACAGACAAAAGTTTAGGAAAAGAACACAGCAGGAATAAATTTGTTATTTACGACAGGACAAAATTCAAAAGATTAGATGAAGATGACAGATGGGACGACTATCTAAAGGATTTGGATTTTATTTACATAAATCCTTACACAGGAACAATGATAGAATAGTTATGAGTTTATAGAAAACAAAATGCGAGATACGAGATACGAGATACGAGATACGAGATATGGCTTTTCACTAACAGAAGTTCTGCTTGCGATTGGCGTACTAACTGTTGGAATGATTTTTATAGCCGGCGTTTTTCCTGTAGCTATTCATTTTACAACAATCGCAACCGAGCGAACAACCGCCGCTATTGTAGCTGATGAGGCCTTTGCAAAGGTGCGGTTATATGCAATAGGTGACTCAAATACGGCAATAGATGATGACATAGACCTTAGCAATATTGAACCAAACGAACTCAAAGATTTTAACGATAGCGATATTTTTCCTGCAACAACTGATATTGACGCTAACGAATTTACATATCCATCCGACACAAATATAGACATCTCAAAAAAGCAGTATTTCTGGTCAGCTCTTTGCAGAAGAATTAATGACAGTTCCGTTGTTCAGGTAACGGTTTTTGTTAGCAGAAGAACCAGCCCGAATCTGCAATATCGCAAACCGCCGCTCGGCGTTGGCACAATTGGTTATCCAATGCCGGTTAAAGTTAATGTAACCGGAACGGCTGGCAATAACGAACTGACAATAACCGGCGATAAAACTTTTATCAATGACGGCTACATAATAGTTGATAATCAAGCTGGCCGAATTTACAGAGTACTGGAGCGTTATGCCGACCCGAATGACGATACAATCCTGCTTGATAAAGCATGGGATAGTGAAAGTGATTCCCCTGTTTGGGTTGTGCCGCCGCCGGTAAATGGCGGAAGATACCCCTGCATAGCTGTCTATCAAAAGTTAATCAGATTCTAATGAAATAACAATATGCAAAATAAAAAAAATAAAAAACAAACGACGAGCAACGAGCGACGAGCAACGAAACACGGTTTTACGCTAATCGAATTAGTGGTAGCTATCGGTCTTTTGGTGATGGTAATATCTTTTTCGAGTGTGATTTTCACAGCCAGCATAGACGGCTACCGCACATCGACAGCTAACGCTGAAATAATGCAAAAGCTGCGAGCCATAACAAACCAGTTAAGCAGCGACCTTGAAGGACTCGTATCAACGCCAAAACCACCTTTGATATTAGTTTCTCAGGATGCCAACTCCGAAATTAGCGGTGAAAGTGTAACAGTACGATCGGATAAAATTGCGTTTCTTGCAACTGGCGATTTCCAAACCACGCAACAATACAATGGCAATACAATCTACGGTAATACTGCGAGTATATTTTATGGTTTGGCAAAAACATCTACCATTCAAGAGCCAAAAGACAAAATACTTTTGCGAAGACAAATGATATTAACTTCCGACCCAAATTTTTCATCGGATTCTTATCCCGAGGCACCAATAGAAGGATACAACTTTTCTTTGTCCGAATGGGATGCCAATACACCCTCTACAAATGATTGGACAGAAAAGCCGGAAATGGACATCAATGACCCGAATAACCTCGTAATGTATATGGCCAAAGGCGTGGATGATTTCACAGTGCAATATGCCGATTGGAACGATACAGATGATAAACTCGACTGGCTGCCGAAAGATGCGGATGACATTGAAACAGATTTTACCACAAACGCTTTTAAGTTTATGTTCACTTTGTATGACTCCAAAGGCATTATAAAAAATGGCAGGCGATTTACGCATATTGTTCATCTATCAAAACAGTAAAAAAATCGTTGTTAGTTGCTCGTTGTTAGTTGTTAAAAGAAAAACAGAATGTGAGATACAAAATGCAATACGGCAAATTCAATATGCAAAATACAAAACACCCATCCTTCGCCTCTATCGGGCTTCGGAGGGCAAGCGAGCGACGAGGCACGGGCGACGGGACACGACTAAAAGCCGGTTCAGCTTTCATACTTGCGGTTGTTATGACAAGTTTGCTCGCTATAGTCGGCGTGATGTTTTTAATGTCTGCACGAGTGGAAAAAATTTCAACATCAGCCATCTCGGAAAACAAAGAACTTAATCTCGCTGTTGAAAGTGTTATTGCGATAATATCAAAAGAGCTGGCCGCTGATTTACCAGGCGAACCGGACGAAGAATATTATGATTACCCTGATTCCAACAACGCCTGGCTGGCCAGCATAGAACCATACCAGGATTCAAACGACCCTAATGCCAATGATTATTACTGGCGGCAAATAAGCGATGTAACAGGATTCCTGGATGCTAATGGTTTCTCAACACAAAATGTTGATGTAGCCCCAACAGGATTAAGCACAACCACGGTTGTTCGGGAATATCCTGAAATCCAGGTAAATTCAAATGGGAAATTTCTGGATGAAAACGGAAACTTGGCTACAGATGGGATTTCAGCTGATGCTGATGGCGATGGAATAGCGGATTCAAAATGGATTCGGCTTGCAGATATTACCACAAATAAAGGCAAACCAATTTACGCAGCTATCAGGATTATCGACAATGGCGCAATGCTGAATATAAATACGAGCTACGAATTCGACCCCAACGGCGAAACAAACTCCGAAAGAATTGACGGCTCAAGCCAGACGCAGATAAATCTCGCAGCTGTTGCCAGAGAAAACGACGACATCAACGATATCAGCTCTGCCCGCGGCATACCAAATCCAACTGATGGAGAACTTCTGGATTATCAGAATGATTTTATCTGGCGAGTAGGAAGTGATAACAACGATTATACGCCATTCGATATTTCCGATGAGCTGGAACTGCGATACCGCTTTTGCATAAATTCCAGAACATTTAACAGAATAGAAGATGTTTGGCCGGATACAACAAAATCCACAGATAATGAAGGCGAGCTTTATGATGGCAGTTCAAATCAGGGACTTAGCGATTGGCAGATAAATGTTACTGACCCTTGCGATCCTAATGACCAGTATAACCGGCATTTGCTGACCTATTACAATATGGACAGAATCATTGACCCCAATGGCTACATAATGCTGAATATAAATATCAATGCCAGTGAGTTGGATAATAAAGACGATAACTATAGCGAACCAAATTCCTATAATAAAGCTATAGATTTATACGACCAATTCACAAAATGCATTGACCCAAATCTCGATTCCAGCGTTAAAAATCGAATGCGGGAAAAATTCGCACAGCTTGCTGTAAATATCGTTGACCTGCGTGACCATGAATCCGATGTTACCTCCGTCAAAATGGAAACACTTGAGCCAGACCCCAACAAGTACAACGGTGATATGGAATATTTTTATGGCCTTGAGCCGCATCCGGTTATAACCAAAATCGGTATATGGATTGACCCTTATGACCCAAGCAAAGACCCTAATGACCCTAACGACCCGGCCAATCCGAAAGACGCAAGTGACCCCAATTACGACCCCAATGAAAATACAAACTACTATGCAATAGAATTATTCAATCCATTCGATGTAAATATACCATTAAATGATTTTGTACTGCTTGTTACTGACTACAATGACGACTCAAATTCGAGTGATCCAAACTACAATAGCAAAATCATAGCTGAAATACCTCTCTTTTTATTTTCAGATTCAAATATGGACCCGAACGATTACTATGTCATCCACAGCCCTAACAACGTAAACGACATCCTATTTGACAACCTATACGACATTCCATTCAGTATAAAACCAGGCACTCCAACTCTGTCAGCCAACTTTGAATTATCGGCCGATTATGCAGTCACATACGATGCCAACGGTCCGGTCATAGTACATTCCGACCCAAACATCCGTATTGACCCAAACATTGTAGATTCGAGAAACCTGGCTATTAGGCGCAGTGTTAAAGCAGACAGTAATACGATTTCTCGCGATATTTATGTTGACCGCCAATTAATTTATAAAGATTGGGTCAGGTGGGACCATAACGACTGGGATAATCGTGCTGACCCAAATCTCGGAGTCAGATATTACAAGCGAAATTTTGAGATGGAGGATAATAGCTGGTGGTATGTGATTTATCCCGACATGATAAGAGATTCAAATAATTCTCCGCTCGGCCAAAAACACCTGGGCACCAGCAGTCCAAATCCTATGCCGTATATCGATATTGCTATGCCGTGGAATTCCAACACCGGCTACCTTGGAGATTTAGTAACAGTTGGCGACATATCTCGAATCTGGACTATCGGCCCACACGACTATCTGTTCGACCCGGAAGATATGAATGAACCAAATGACGCAAACATCTATGACCCCAATACTCTTCTTCCCTTTGAACCCAACGACCCCAACAATCCCTACGATATCAATGAGCCGAATGATGCAAATGGTATTTATGCAAACTACAATTCTTATTCGCGTACAGTGGGAGAGACATTAAAGTTAGTATCCCGATCACGAAGTAAAAACTACGACAGAGAAGATTTAGAGGAGCTTATTCGCCTCAATCTCGCTGACGCTGATTACCGCAATCTTTTCCAGTACATAACCGTTTTTTACCCAGCAGACCACGATCAGTGGGCGGGCGAAACGAGAATAAAAGGCCGAATAAATATCAATACTGCTCCGTGGTATGTCATATCACAGCTGCCCTGGATGAGAGATGACATAGCCAAAGCCATCGTTGCATACAGAGACAAGCTTGATTTAGACCCTAATGGCCCTGATTACAGCGACCCAAATTTTGGCCGATGGAAAGCAACAGGAATTTATAACGTCAGAGAAGCCGCCGGCTTTGAGAGTATTGGCGAATTGGCAACAGTAATAAATGATTCCGGTGAAGATGAGTATAGTATGCACTGGTATGCACTTGATTCAACTGACATAAACAGTTTTCCAGATTTAACGCTAAGCCCTGACGATGATGCTGACGGAGCCGAGGATGATTTTGAAGAGCGGGATATTATTTTCTCTCGAATTAGCAATCTTGTTACGGTTCGCAGTGATGTTTATACAGCTTATATTCTTGTTCGCATCGGCACCGATGGTCCGCAAAAAAGATACATAGCCATTTTCGACAGAAGCGATCCTGATGACCCGATAAACGGCCCGATAAAAGTTATAGCCCTGCAGCAAGTGCCTGACCCAAGATAAACTGCGTTACAAATTGGTTTTATTTTTTCATTCGCCAAGTATTTGGCAGATGACGATTCGTGTTCTTGGCCGCGTATCAAAATCAACAAGTATAATCTGCTGCCAGGTTCCGAGCGTCATTTTCGCATCGACAAATGGAACATTCAGAGACGGCCCAAGCATTGAAGCTGCAACGTGCGAATGGCCATTATCGTCGTGCCATGTTTTTTCATGCTCATAATTTCCATCAGGTGGAGCGATTTTTTCAAACGCCGCCTTTATGTCATAATTTACCAGGCCCGGCTCATATTCTGTTGTTGCAATTGCAGCTGTTGAGCCAATGACAAAAACCGTAACAACGCCATTTTTAATAGCTGATTCAACCACAGCTTTGTTAACTTTTGGCGTAATATCGATAATATCGCAATTGCCTTTTGCTTCAAGCTCAAATCGTTTTGTTAAAATCATACAAATTTCTCCATTATGTAACAAGCGTCTTACACCATTATATAGGGGTTTCGGGACATTGCAGCAAAAAACGTCAATTTTCTCTGCGATTATTATAAAAAAAAATCATTTTTTTTCAATTGCACTATTGACTATTGTTTTTTTTAGCCCTATCATAGTGTTTTTGTGGCGGACAAGTTAAGAACGTTACACACTTACTTGGCCGCTGTTTGTATCTAATGAGAGGTCGGCTTTGCCGGCTTCAACTAACGAGATACGAGCGACGAATCACGAGTATTGTTCTTTGACAAGTTAACAGTTAAGCCAAATAAGCAGTGAAAGTGCGGTTCTTGCGACGAGCACGCGTTGTCGCAATGAGCCATTAAATTTAAAGTTTTAAATTTAACACTTTCGGTGCGTAAAGCAGGTTCCTTAAATAATGTAAATTGTTTTTGGTTCCTGTGCCAATTAAGTGTTGAGCCTTATTGACGATAACCCTGTCCGACCACCTTGTGTTTGGCAGGATTTCGAAGATACAATTTGAAGGGTTTGATCCTGGCTCAGAACGAACGCTGGCGGCGTGGCTAAGACATGCAAGTCGAACGGACCATTAATTTATTAGTGGTTAGTGGCGAAAGGGTTAGTAATAGATAGGTAACGTACCCTGTGCTTTGGGATAGTGTCAGTAACTTCGGTTACTTTCCGAAAGGGGCAGTAATACCAAATAATGTCATCTGTTGATGGACAGATGACCAAAGATTTATCGGCATAGGAGCGGCCTATTTCCTATCAGCTTGTTGGTGAGGTAATGGCTCACCAAGGC
>JAGLSG010000068.1 GCA_023135865.1 Planctomycetota bacterium
GATTTGAAAAACCAGTTTTTTTTAACAAAGTTCGATTAAATGAGCAAGGATAAAATCTGCCATTCCAAATGAGGCCGGCAGTAAATACTGGAAAAAATATCCGGCTGTCGATATAATGTGTCGCATATTTTATGAGCAGATTTGCGGGCGTAATTCAGTGGTAGAATGTCAGCTTCCCAAGCTGAATGTCGCCGGTTCGAATCCGGTCGCCCGCTTTTTTGAAATTCGCCTGAAAGGAAAAATGCAGTATGCAGATAAAATTACAGTTCCTCGGAGCAGCTCAAAATGTAACTGGTTCCAGATTTTTGCTTGAAGCTAATGGCAAAAGAATTCTCGTTGATTGTGGATTCTATCAGGAAAGACAATTCAGAAATAGAAACTGGGATAAATTTCCCGTGCCGCCGGGCAGTATAGATGCGGTTTTGCTCACCCACGCTCACCTCGACCATTGCGGCCTTTTGCCGAAACTGGTCAATGAAGGATTTGGCGGAAAAATATATTGTACCGATGCTACTTCGGAAATAGCTCAGATTGTACTCGCCGATTCAGCTCGGCTGCAGGTCGAAGATGCAAAATTCAAAAGAAGACGGCACGAAAGAGAAGGGCGAAAGGGAAAGTATCCTGAACGGCCGCTCTATACTCCCGAAGATGCCGAGCAATGTTTGCCGCTTTTTACAGCGGTCGAATATAAAAAAACAGTAAAACTCGGCGATGGCTTTGAAGCGAGCTTTTACGATGCAGGACATATACTCGGCTCTTCAATCGTAGAAGTTAAAATTACTCAGGATGGCGAAGAAAGAACAATCCTTTTCTCAGGCGACCTCGGCAGGCCGAACAGGCCGTTCGTACACGACCCGACAATTATGGAAAATGCTGACTATGTTCTAACAGAATCCACCTACGGCGACAGGGTTCATCGGCCAACTGAAGACATAAAAAAAATGCTCGCTGAAATAATAAACGAAACAAAAAAAGCCGGCGGAAATATCATCATTCCGAGCTTTGCCATAGAGCGAGCGCAGGAAGTGCTTTACTATCTGAATGAATTGATGCTCAAAAAGGAAATTGCGAATTTGAAAATTTTCCTCGACAGTCCAATGGCAAACAGAGTTACGGAAGTTTTCAAAGAACATCAGGAGATATTTGACAAACAGGCAAAGGAATTTATGCAAAATGGTGAATCGCCATTTAATTTTCCGGAATTGACAATGATTCAAACTACCGATGAATCAAAGGCATTAAAAGGCAGAAAAGGTACAGCTATAATTATAGCCGGCTCAGGAATGTGTACGGGCGGAAGAGTCAAGCATCATCTCGTAAATAATATCACAAGGCCGGAAAGTACGATAATGTTTGTCGGCTACCAGGCCATCGGCACGCTCGGAAGACGAATCGTTAATGGCGAAAAGAACGTCAGGATACTTGGCCAGAAATATGAAGTTGCTGCAAAAGTTGTGCGAGTGCCCGGCTTTTCAGCCCACGCAGACAGAGATGAAATTTTCAGTTGGCTGGGCGGCCTGAAAAAAGCACCCAAAAAAGTTTTTGTCGTACACGGTGAGGCCGACAGCGCAAAGGCACTTGGCGAATACATAACAAATAAAACCAATTGGAATGTTTCTGTGCCGGAATATAAAGATGAAGTTATTTTGGATTAGAGCTGGTTGCAGCTTTGATTACTGATTATGGAACAGGGGCAAATAGATTTTGAAAGGGCGAATACCGTCGAACTTGCTGTTCGGCCGGTTTTAATTGCATCAAAATATACGATAGCCGGCTATTCGCAAATGCTTGAACATCTGCTGGCCGCTTTTACCGATGATGCTGTTTCAACTGCGATTGTTTGTCCGGCCGGAAGTGAGAATAAATTAGTAATTCCTCCGCTGGTTGAAGTTGTTAGCAATCCTGCTTTTGATTTACCGCTGCTATGGCGACAAAACAGAAAAATACTCATTGAGCGGCTGGAAAAATTTAAGCCGACCGTCCTGCATTGCCTCTGCCAAAGCAAAGCGATGCTCACAAGAAAACTGGCTCGGCAATTTGGTGTGCCTTATATTTTGTCGGTTAATTCGCTGCATAAAAAATGGCTGCGGTTTTCCGTTTCATCGAAACGATGCGCAAAAATAATTGTGCCGGCTCAAAGCGTAGCAGCTGAGCTTAAAAATGTTTATCCAGGGTTTGATGGGCGAATAGAACAAATAAATGTTGGCACTTTCGTTGACCAGCAAAGCGGATGCTTTGGTGAATCCAGCCGGTTGGCAAGCATTGTGGTGGGCTGGCCGCTTAAAGCTGTCGCTGATTTTGAAGTTCTTTTCGGAGCTATAAGGCATTTGGCAATTGATGGCTATGAATTTTTACTGGTACTAACCGGGGCAGGGGCTGCGGAAACTAAAATTAGAAATTTGCTTGAAGAATTGGGGCTGGCACAAATGACGGTAGTTGTTCCCGGCCTGCAAAAGCTAAGGGGAACTCTGGCAGCTGGTGATATTTTTGTCCAGCCGCAAATGGCAGATTATTTTAATTCGTTATTGCTCGAAGCCATCAGCTTCGGCTCGGTAGTGGCTGCCTGCAAAGGCGGAGTGGATGATTTGCTCATCGAAAATAAAACAGCAGTTATTTTTGAGCCGGATGATGAATTAAGCGTTTACGCAGCTCTGCAAAAACTGCTCGACGATAAATACGCAGCCCGCCAGTTTGCGAAAACAGCTCAACAATATGTGAGAGAAAATTATTCGGTTGGCAATATGGCCAGCGCAACGCTGGAAGCGTATCGGGATTCGCAAAACTGGTTCAAAGGAAATTTAAAATTAAAAACTTAAAAATCAAAATTGTGGAATCCAGCACCAAAATAAAAAATAATTTTGGCGCGGGATGACTTCCTTAATTTTGCACTTTACATTTTAAACTTTGAATTTTTTTCAGTCCAGCAGGCCGTAATCAGAAAGTATCTTTTCGAGAATAACTTTTTTGCTTTCGTCAAGAGCCGTCATAGGCAGACGCATTTCATCGGAAGCCATATCCAGCATAGCCATTGCCGCTTTTAACGGAATCGGATTAGTGGCCATTTGCAAAAGATTTTTGCTGAGAGCAAATAATTTATTGTGCCATTGCCTCGCTGATGAAAAATCACCTTCGAGAATTAAATCGGTCATTGCTTTCACGTCAGCCGGGACGATATTAGCCACCACGCTTATTACGCCTTTTCCGCCAATCGATGCGATTGGAAGAGTGAGTGAGTCGTCGCCCGAAACTATTGTTAAATCGCAGCCGGTTGCAATCTGGCTTGCGTGGTCCAAGCTGCCGGTGGCTTCCTTGACCGCAACGATGTTTTCAATTTTGGACAAACGAATAATAGTTTCAGCGGTCATTCCGGCTCCGCAGCGGCCGGGAATATCATAGAGTACTACGGGCAAATCCACCTCTTCGGCAATTGCCTTGAAATGCTGATAGAAGCCCTCCTGGGTCGGCTTATTGTAATACGGGTCAACCTGCAAAGTGGCATCTGCTCCTGCTTTTTTTGCAAACGCAGCCAGTTCAATCGCTTCAGCTGTCGAGTTTGAGCCGGCTCCGGCAATTACAGGAACAGCTCCGGAGACAGTCTTGACAACTCTTTCGATAAGTTTTTTATGTTCCTCGTTGCTGAGTGTCGGCGATTCGCCGGTTGTGCCGGCTGGTGCTATGCCATCTATGCCGTTTTCCAATTGGAACTCGATTAGTTCGTCAAGTGTTTTGAAATCTATTTCGCCATCCTGAAACGGCGTTATTAAAGCTACCATTGCTCCTGTAAACATTTTTATCTCCCTGATTCGTTCGAACCAAATTTTTCCATCAACTCGAGCATTTGAGCAGTTGCTTCTTTAATCCCGACAAGTACAGCTCTCGCTATTATACTGTGGCCGATATTAAATTCGCCAAGTCCTTTAATCGCTGCAACTGCGGCGATATTACGATAGGTCAAGCCGTGGCCTGCGTGAACTACAAGTTTATTTTTGAACGCTAAATCTTTTGCGGCGGAAAGTTTGGTCAGCTCTTTTTTAATCGCTCTTTGACTTTTCGCATTTGCGTACATTCCGGTGTGCAGTTCGATTGCATCGCAGCCGGTCTGAGCCGAAGCGATGATTTGCGATTCTTCCGGTGCAATAAAAGTACTAACGAGAATTTTCTTCTTGCGCATTCTTTTGACAACTTCGGCCAGCCGCTTTTTGTATTTGACGCAATCGAGGCCGCCTTCGGTTGTTAGTTCGGCCCGGTTTTCCGGAACAAGTGTTATTTGGTCCGGCTGAATTTTTTCCGCAATTTTTACGATGGATTCAGCCATGCACATTTCAAGATTGAGTTTGCAGGCAACGGTCTCTTTTAAGAGGATAACGTCTCTGTCGCAGATGTGTCGCCTGTCCTGACGCAGATGAACAGTAATGCCGTTTGCACCGGCCAGTTCACATTGGACAGCTGCCCAGACAGGGTCTGGCTCATCGGTCAAGCGTGCCTGACGAATCGTTGCAACGTGGTCGATATTTACATTTAATAAGGCCATGAGCAGGATTATAGCAGTTTAGAGGTTTTCAGCAAGCAATATTCTATCACTTGCTAAATCGCAGCAACTGATTTAATATATAAGTTGATGAAATTAAAAGGTAAAACCGCAATTATCACCGGCTCAAGCGGACGATTGGGAGCTGCTATTGGAATCGGGCTGGCCGGAGCCGGCTGCGATTGCATCTGCCACTACAACAGCAATAAACAAAAAGCTGAAATGCTGGTAGAACAAATCAAGGCAGCTGGCCAAAAGGCAATAGCAATAAAAGCAGACCTTACAAAACCAGAGCAAATAGAAAAACTTTTCGCCGCTACAGAAAAATTTGCAACGCCGCAAATCCTGATAAATT
>JAGLSG010000069.1 GCA_023135865.1 Planctomycetota bacterium
TAGTTTTAGTTTCTGCCGTGTTTGCTAAATCGCAATACGAATCCGAACTCAGCAGGGTAGATGTCATTTCACAGATTGATTTTAGTAATCTTGTCAAATGACTTGCTGAATGTGGATTTGTTTTTTCGATTTTCGGCAGTAATCCTGAGATGAAATCTCCGCCCGGCCCAAATTTGCAAACCGGCTCATTTTGTTTGTTTTCGTAGTCGTACATTTTGTATTACTCTTAAAAAATTAAATCCTAAACAAAGTTTAAAACTTAAAACTAAAAGTTAAAAACCACAGCTCAAAATTCAAAACTGTCAGTGGCTGCTTGCAGGCGGCGAATGAAAAATTTTAAACTTTAAGTTTTGGTTTTGAGTTTTACGTTTTAAGCTTTTAGTTTTACTGTTTTGTGTATCGGTAATATGGCCTCGAAAACCCTAACAAAAACCGAACAAAAACGGCTGATTTTCAAACTTTTTCTGGTTTCTAAGGCAGATTGTGATTTGAAGCCGGACAGCTCGGATAATATGGGACGAGAAAATCGGCTGTGAGAGAAAAAACTTGATTTTATGGATATATTATTGTCAAATTCATAGCATTATTGCCAATCGAAACTATCTGTAAGGAGAGTTATTTACAATGGTTGATTATTCAGCAAGTCCGGCAGGAGAAAAGTTTCCTATCCCTCAAAAGAGTGAATATGATGCGGAGCTAAAGCGAATTGAGTCTTTGGTTAATGCGGCTCGCAGCGAAGGCAAAGAAATTGTTGTGGTAATGGGTGTTGGCTTTGTAGGAGCTGTTATGGCTGCAATTGTTGCCGATACTGTTGATAAAAAAACCGGCAAACCGAGCAAATTTGTTATTGGCTGCCAGCGGCCGAGTGCCAGAAGTTACTGGAAGATTCCGCTGCTTAATAAAGGCATTTCACCTGTAAAAGCCGAAGACCCCGAGGTTGACCCGATGATTAAACGCTGCGTGCTTGAGAAGAAAACGCTCGTTGCAACATATAACAATGACTGCCTCGGATTTGCCGATTGCGTTGTTGTTGATGTTCAGTGTGATTATACCAAGAACGACCTTGGAAATATGCGAACCGGCCAAGCGGAGATGAAGGCACTTGAGCAGACGATAAAAACCATCGGCGATAAAATTGGGCCGGATTGCCTGACGCTTATAGAAACGACTGTAGCACCCGGCACAACCGAATTTGTTGCCTGGCCGGTTATGAAAAAATGTTTTGCTGCTCGCGGCATAGATTCCGAGCCGATATTGGCTCACAGTTTCGAGCGTGTTATGCCTGGCAAGAACTACGTTTCATCCATAAGGGATTTTTGGCGGGTTTGTTCCGGCTGTAACGCCGAGGCCCGCAAGCGAGTTGAAAAATTTCTAAAAGAAGTTCTTAATACTGAGGAATTTCCGCTGACTGTTATGGACAGGCCAATCGAATCGGAGACCACAAAAATCGTTGAGAATTCTTATCGTGCTACAACGCTGGCCTTTCTTGACGAGTGGAGTTTGTTCGCCGAGCGTAACGGCGTTGACCTGACCAAAGTTATCAAGGCGATTAAAATTCGTCCTACGCACAGCAATATCATTTTTCCCGGCCCGGGTATTGGCGGCTATTGTCTTCCGAAAGATGGCGGGCTCGGCTACTGGGCGTATAAACATATCCTCGGTTTTGACGACGATATATTCAAAATTACGCCGCTTGCTATTGACATTAATGACACACGGAGTTTGCACGTAGCGACATTGACGCGGGATGCTCTTCGCAATATGGGAAAACAGGTCGCCGGAGCCAATATCCTTTTATGCGGCGGCAGCTACCGTCAGGACGTTGGCGATACGCGTTATAGCGGCTCGGAAATAGTCGTAAGAAAACTGACGGAAACCGGAGCTGAAATGCGTGTCCACGACCCGTATTTGGAACACTGGTACGAATTGGAAACTCAGGATACATATCCTTCGCCTGGCCATTCGCTTGCGAGATTTTTCCGCAATCAGGAAGACTTGGTAAACATTCGCGTCCAGCAAGACCTTCCTGCTGCACTTAAAGATGCCGATGCGATTATACTGGCCGTTCCGCACTCACCTTATCTGGAACTTCAGCCGGAAAAAATTGTCGAGTGGGCTGGCTCTGCTTTGGCTGTGATAGATTGTTTCGGCATACTTGACGATGAGAAGATTCGGCGATATTTTGAGCTTGGCTGTGAGGTCAAAGCCCTTGGCCGAGGCCACATCCAGCGAATAAAAGAGGAAGTAAGAAGTAAAAAATAATTCGTATTGCGTATGTCGCCTGCCCGCCATAGCTTTAGCGACGGCGGGTGATGCGTATATTGTATTTCGATTAGCCCCTAAACAGAGCCGCGACAGTAATGGAGCGGTCATATCAAAAATCAAAAACAGAACATTATTTTTTTCTTTTGTCCATAAAAAGGATAACGCGTTTATATTTTTCAGCGGGCAGGGCGGCTTTGAGCATCCTGCGAATTTCACGCATTGCTGTTCGCTGAGTAGTATGCGTAATAATAATATATTCGTTCTCAAGATTCTCGAGCAGCTTTGTAAATTCGTTGATGTGGATGTGCCTGCCTGCGGTGGCTCTGTCGGTGTGCTCATCTTCGTAGAATGTGCATTCGGTAATTAAGATTTTGCTTTTTCTAATGTATTCCAATTGCGAAAAATCGACGTACTGCGTATCGCCGAGATAAGTAACGAGAGGAATCTCAATTGGATTGTCGATTTGAACGCCTTGTCTTTTTAATTCGACGATTTGTTCGCTTGTCAGTCCGGCATATTCCGGCTTAATTTTTTTTCGCTTTTCTATTACGCTGTAGCCGACCGAGCCGCGGCTGTGTTTGGTTGGAAACACCCGTGCGAAAAGGTTCGGTTTGATTTGATGCTCATCGCCTGCTTTTACACCGATTAGATTAGCCGGGATTTTATTTCCGTCGAGCCGTCCCCAGCTGGCGATTATTTCTCTTATGGGTTCGAGCAGATTTTGTGGAGCTACGATTGTTCCTGGGCTTTGGCCGCAGAAGTTTCGATGCGACAGGTAGTATGCGATTCCAGCTGAGTGGTCTATATGGCCGTGTGTTAGAAGGACGTGGTTTATCGGGATGATTTGGTCTGGCGCTTTGCCAATATCGAAGCAGACATCGAGTTGCGGCATAGCTATGACGGTTTCTTCGCCAGCTACGGAGTAGCCGATGATTTCGAGGTCGTCTATTTTAATATGTGCTAAATTGTGGCTGGCCATAATAATTGATTCTTTCGACTTCGCTCAGGACAGGTATTTACTATTGATAATTGATTATTATTTCTGTCATTCCTGCGGAGGCAGAAATCCATTTCTTATTTAACCACGAATTAACTGGAATTGACAGTGTTTTTTGGATTTGATTAGCCCCAGCACCTGTGGCTGGGGCAATTCTGTCATTTCGAGCGTAGTCGAGGAATCTATTTTTAATTAACCACGGATTTCACGGATTACACGGATTTTTAAGGAGGTTTTTTTGTGTTTTGTTCGTTTAGCTATGCCAATTTCGTGATGCGTGAAGCGTATTGCCTATTTCGGTTAGCCCTGCCATCACCATGGCAGGGTTTTGTTTGTTTTTTTAATTTTTCCTTTTAGCCTCATGTGTTTGCTGGAAGCTATCCAGTGCCCGAACTATGCTTTTTCGTCTTTGATGTTCAAGTGTACACACAAATATTGGTATGCCTATGCCTACCCCAATACAAAAAGCAACGCTGATTGGCTTGCTGCTAAACCCCAGAATACCGCCGATAACCTGAGCAATGATCATCACGATGAGATACAAGATAAAAGCGACCCATGTCTGCCATTGTCGCAATGCATATTTGGTTGCTTGGTTACCGAGTTGTTTGCGTTGTTCTGACGGCAAAGACCTAACTAACGCTTTGATTTCTCCAGTCTTCATCATTAATGCCTCCAAGTATAATAATATACAATCTGATATTTCCAATTTACACGGCTTAAAAACATCTTTTCCCATTTGATGTATTACTCTGCTACCACTCCTCAATATATTCTATTCTCAGTTTTTTCTAAAGGCAAGGGTTTTCCTGCCCAAAATTAGGTAAAAAACTGCCTTCGCAAGAGTATGGAATAAGAAAAAAAGAATTTCGCAATGACTTGCCTTCGGCTACGCCGCGGCAGGAAAAACAAACCCTGCCCACAGGTAGCAGGGCTAACCGTAAAATCTACCTTTTTAATCAGTGAAATCTGTGTAATCTGCGATAAATTTCGCGTCCCAAAAACTTTCCAAAACAATCGATTGAAAACGGCATACCACCCGAAAAAACTGGTACTTTTTTGACAAAAAACGGTAAATTCCGACACTTTTTTGACCAAAATTGACAAAAAACGACAAATTCCGACTACTTTTTGGCCACTTTTTCACAAAAATAGCAGTTTTGATTGACGCAAAACCGGCTTTTTAAGCTAAAAACAAAGAAACACCTCCAAAATTCCGTTTTTCAAGCCCGAAAAAACACTAATTTTTCCGATTTTTCACCCCCAAAATCGCAAATTTATATGCCACTTTTGATTGAAAACTTCAAAAACAGTGTTGAGTTTTGAGCGTTGAGTTTTGAGTTAAGGAAGTCATCCCGCCCCAAAATTGATTTTTATTTTGGTGCGGGATTCCACAATTCTCAATTCTAAACCTGCCCTGAGCAAAGTCGAAGGATTCTAAACAATATCTAAATTACCAAAATTCTAATGTTCAAAACAAGATGTTTCGGAAATTTGAGCATTAGAATTTTGAATTTGTTTAGTATTTAGAAATTAGATATTAGAGTTTAATATTCTACGCTGCATAAATAATCAATACGCCAATAGCCAAAACAATCAGAACCAGCAGCCGAAGAAGTAAATCAGTCTGCTTTTCATACCATTGGAGAATAGGAGTGATTCGTTTGCTGCCAAGCGTAAATATCAATAATCCGCCGAGCAAAAACAAAATTCCAAAAACAACGATTACCCATGTCAAATCACATTCACGAGCAGAAAGCAGAAAAATAATTGCCAGCATCAGCCGAATTACGCCGGCAATATAAATGCGATTGCCATACTTGAAAAAGGCCAATACCCGTCGCATAATGGCTGGTTTGACGAAATAAATTACAGCAGTTAGAACCAGAATTATGCCGATAATCCGAACTAAAATAGCCATATCCAATCCCCTTAAATCCAGTAATTAAAAAAAACGTTACGAATTAAAACGCTAACAGGCCTC
>JAGLSG010000007.1 GCA_023135865.1 Planctomycetota bacterium
TCAAAATCTTTTATACCACTGCTTCTAACAACATCACCAAAACCAAGACCACCTGTCAGTAAATCACTCAAGCCAAAATCGGCTCGCTCCGTAGCATCATCAATGCCATCTTCACTTTGCTGATTTGGAAAAATAGTATGTAGATTCGGTCGCCAGAAGTTAGTATCAATCAACAATACTTTTTTATTCTCAGCTGCAAAAGTTGTCGCAAGATTAACTGCAACTGAAGTCTTGCCATCACCAGCCATACCGCTGGCAACAAGTAAAACCCTTGAAGAGCCAGCAGAAACTGATAATTTTAAATTGGTTCTAAATCGTCTGTACGCCTCGCTTACAATGGAATAAGGTGCTTGCCTGACAACATGGCAAAGATTAATTTTACGTAATTGATCATCTTCAGCTGCATCAGGAATAACACCCAAAAGTGAGATGTGTAGAAATTTACTAATATCCTTTGGTGTACGAACCAAATCATTAAGAAGTTCCACAAGAAAAGCTAAACCCGCACCAAGCATAAAACCTAACATAATTCCACCGGGAAAATACATCTGCCACTTCGGCGAACTCATTTCCAGCGGAACAGGTGCGTAGCCAACAAACTGAACTTTCGGAGTTTCGGGGTCATCGTGCATTATCTTTAGCTTTTCAACCTGAGATTTGACAGAATCAAGCATATCTTCTCTCTCATCCCTTATAGTCACTCGCTGAGCATACTGTATGCGAGCCAAATCCAGATCTCTTTTTTTCGCCTCTGCTTCTCTACGCAATTTTTCCATCTCTTCAAATTTACTGCTCATCACAGTCATGCCATCCTGTGCATTTTTGAGATTTGATTGCCTTGTTTGTTCAGCAATCTCGGCCTTCCTCGAAATCCTTCTTTGTATAATTTCGTTTATCTGTTCCTGTGTTTGGCGAACCACACGGTGATTCTCGCCAAATTTGGTAAGTTTGCCCGAAAGCTGTGCTTCCTGCAAGGCAAGTTGCTGGGCTAACATAACCATAATAGGGTCATTTTCTATCTGCTGGCTAACCTGCTCATTAACAGGGCCTATCGCCTGTTTTTTCAGAGTTTGTATACTCGCACCAATCTGATTCATTTCCAGAAGAATCTCGCTCTGGTCAAGCTCCAAAGCATTTAGCTTTCGAGTGATAGTGTGTTCAAAGTCACTCTCCTCAAGATCTGTAAAACCCCATCGTTCGCGAACATCCTTCAGCGCTTTTTCAGCTGAATCAAGATCCCTTTGAACCCTAACCCTTTGGTCTTCAAGCCGCGCTAATTTTTCAGCTATCTCCTCTTTTTTTGTACTGCCCTGAGAAGCAATAAACAAACTAACCATTTCGTTTACTATCAAGGCCGCCTCTCTTTTATCGCCACAGGTCATTGCTAATCTGACATAATCTCCATCTCTCTGCGCAGAGGCAACAAAACGCTTCCTTAAATCTTTAACCGCTCTGGCAATGCTCTTGTCTTTGACTTCCCCAAAATCCTTGAACCACTTCGTTTCTCTAATCTTATCCCTCTCAACCAAACTCTGAAGTGTACTCTGCTGTTTTATCAGCCCAGCCATAGACAAACGAGAACCATATTGAATATCCTTTGACACCTGAGTTCCAGAAATGACCATAGGGTCCTTTTCCACCGGCGGCAAAACTTTAATATAGGTTTCAGCTGTGTACTTCGGAAAATACCTCTGTAATAGATACCAACTCGTCCCTCCAAGTATCAATCCCAATACAGAAAAAGACAAAATCAGTAATACATGGCGACGTAATATGCCAAATATTTCCTTAGGTGTCATCGCATCAGGAGGAGCCAAAGGCCTCTGTCCCATCGGCTTGATTGCCCTATTTGGTATTTGTCGCTGATCTGTCATATTAATCTGTTATCGGCTATTATTAACATCATCTATTGTATAAATCTCAGGATATAGCTAATCTAAGAGACGTTCAATCGCAGATTTAATCCTCTCTTTGACTACATCTGACAAATTATCCGCTCCCGTTTTAATCGCCTGTTCATACGCCGCAATAGCTTCGGCTGTCAAGCCAAGTTTCTCATTTATCATTCCCAAATGCTCATAAACTTCAGCTGGAGCAGAAAAATCATTCTGCTCATACTGCTGCAGAGAAGCATGTACAAACCGTGCTGCCTCCTCAAATTGCCCGTTTTTGTACAGCACATAAGAATAAGTATCCAAAAAGCCGGGATTGTTCGGTTGAGCACTATAAGCACGCTGCGAATATCCAAGTGCCTTTGCCAATTGAGTATTATCCTCAGTCAGCATATAAGCCAAATTATTAAGTATTACTGCATTATTCGGCATTTCAGCCAATAAACTTTCATATTCCGAAATAGATCTCCGTAAATAACTGTTATCGGATGTTTTGTTATAAACTGAATTCAAAACTGCAATTTTACCTACAACATAATCAAACCTGCGCGGATCATCATGGCCAACTATCTCTATGCATTTCTCAATATAGTCAAGTGCCTTATTATATTCGCCTCGTACCTTCATTAAATTAAACATAGTAAAATTAGCAGAAAGCGAATTTGGAGCAGCTTCAAGTTTCTCTCTGCAATAAGCAAGCGTCTCTTCAACTCCTACAAGAGCATACATTCTTTGCAAAACCAATGATTTGAAAGTTTCATTTTCACCGGCTTTGTCAACAGCTTTCTGGCAGTATTGAATGGCACTTGCCCTGTCATCCAATTTCAACTTTGCTTCTGCCATCACCATAAAGGCCACTGAAGCAAAATCACTATCAATATATTTTCTTGCTTCATTGAAAACTTTATCTAATTTTCCCTGCAAAATAAGCGACCGTAAATAACCATTAAAGGCTTCATCAGCCTTATCTTTCCTGCCGCCTCTTCCTCTCTCCCACGCATTTCCATACAGTTGTTCTGCCCGTTTAAAATCACCCATGGATGTAGCAAAACCAGCAGCTTTATTGTACCATGCAATGTCATCCGGCGATTCCTCAAGAGTGCGATCATAAAAACTTTTTAGTTCCTGCTTTTTATTAAGCTGTAGATAAACTTTTTCAAGAAGATTTCTGGCTTCGACAGGAGCTGGCGAAATACTAACCAGATTTTCAAGTTCAGTTACAGCATCTTCACCTCTACCTGCTCGCAAATATGCTCTGGATAAAGCTATCTGAACAGTGGGGTCAGATGATAGCGTTTTTGCTTTTTTAAGATTTAGTATTGCCTGCTCATAATTTCCATTTAGGAGATACATTTGTCCCTTCAACTGCAAAGCTATTGAATTTTCCTGGTCCGTCTCAAGAATGCGATTAGTCAATTCCAGAGCTTCCTTAAGCTTTCCACTTCGCATCATCAACCACGCCTCAAACAACAGAACTCTGTTTTCGTTGGGATATAGTTCTTTTGCTATCTGCAATTTGTTTTCAGCTTCACTTATAAGACCAACCTTCAGGAAAAACTGAATCTGGAGCAAATGGCTATCCGCAGTATCTTTAAGTGATAAAAGTATATCGGTATATTTTTCGACAGCTTCTCTATCTGCCATTTTTTCGGCAACAAGTATAAGCCCCTTGATTACACCGACATTATTCGGCTCATTCTGGTACAACTGATTCAAAACTTCCCGTGCTTTTTCAAACTGACCGCTCTTAACATAATGGCTCCAAAGTAAATCTTCCTCATTGGAACCCATAAGCAATTTTTCAGCTTTTTTACCCTGTCCAATTGCACGGTAATACCTTGCATAACTGTAAAGCATTGCTTTATTGTTTGGATCATATTCAAATGCCTGTTTAAATGACGAAGCAGCAAGAGCAAGCAGAGCATCTCTTCGCTGACCACTGGATTCATCCAAAGCCATCTCAGTCGCCAATTCGCCGAGCATCACAGCATTTTGAATACTTGGAACAATCTTTTGTAAACTTTGGCGAATTGCCAATGCTTTATCAGGACTATCTTTGCGTATATATTCAGAATAAAAACTCTGCAACTGCCATTCATTCGGATTCAGGTACATCGCCTTAATCAAAGCATCCCTGGTCTCGATAATCTGGTCGGATGATACATTTGAACCAAGTTTTTCATTCCGCCTATAAAGGGCAAAAGCCAAACCTTTCGCAATAGCTCCGTCAAGAGGATTCCATGATACAGCTTTTTGCATATCTTCAATGGAAGCGTGTTCATTACCAAGAACAGCGTTAATATTGCTCCTCAGTAAAAGTGCCTGTGAAAAAACGGGTTTTTGTTCAAGACATTCATCAAGCTTAGCGAGTGATTCTTTATATTGCTCCCGCGCTGCAAATAAACGAGCTTCGAAAAATTTCCCCTGGCAGTAATCAAGATTTTTATTGTTTGCAAATTTTGAAATTTGTTCTGCCAGTTCCCAATCCTTTTTGGCAAGTATGATATCAAAAAGGTGATTTACTGCAAAATACTGCAAATCCGTAATACTTCCATTTGCTCCATTTTTATCAGCGGAGAGTAACGGAATAACAACCTTCTTAAACTGCACAATTGCTTCATTTGGATCATTATTGTTTTTATAAAACGAACCAAGATTCACAGCCCGCTTAATTGGGTCTGCTATATCCGACAAAATATCCTTTTCTATTTCCTTTCGTCTCTCGACAGACACATTCTGTGGGTCAGCTTCGGCGAGCATTTTTTTGTAAAACAAACCTGTCGTATTATTCGGAGATTGTGCCAAAAATTTGTCAACTAAATCACTCGCCCTGCTTATTTCCCCAACTGAGATATAATCATTTAAAATATTAACAATAGAAAATATTTTGACCGAATTTGGTTCTTTAAGTAAAAGCTGCTCTACTAACCCAACCAAGCTATCCTTATAGCTTTCTAATTCGCTATCTACCAACACCTCATCATTTAATTCCTTAAAAATATCTGGTGATGCAACAAAATCACCCTTCATCTGCTTCTGTTCTACGGCTCTTTTAATCTGGCCAATCTTTGTTTCAAACAATGCCAACTCAGCTTTAATTACATCCACATCTTCCGAACTCAACTGGCTTAATTGCTCTTCGGCTCTATCAAATTGTCTTAGCGCAATATAGCATTTACTACGAATTATCTGACTCCTTTGATTGGTCCAGTATTCCTTCTCAAAAAAGTCTACAGTACCTAAAGCAGCTTCATAGTACCTTAGCGAGAACAATATATCAGCATAATCCAAAATAGCTTCTGGTTTAGCCCATGCTATTTTTGCAAAAATAGCATTTTCCATAAATTCTCTTACTGCACCAAGCTCCGAAGTATCCCCGAAAATTTTCGCAAGCGTATAGGAAAGCTGTGAATCTTTCATCCCTGACGCTTTGAACTGCTCGTAAATGGCATATAGCATCCTTATAGCAACTTCCCTGTTTCCCTTGGCAAGTTCAAGCATTCCCCGCCACTTAATAACCTGAGGTTCTTCACCGCTGCCAAAAAGCTGCTCAATTTCACGAACTTCATTCTCTGCATTTTTCAGCAGTTCTTTCTTTTGCGATTCCACCGCCATTTCAGAGTCAGCAGAAAAATCTATTATTTGTTCAATGTAATAATTCGCAAGAAAAGCATGCAGTGAAATTCTGTTCATTTTGCTCGCCCATTGCTGCGGACCACCTTGGTCTTGTGCATCCGGCAGAGTTAAAGCGTCTATGGCTATTTCTTCCGCTTTTTGCTTATCCGCAGAATTGCCGTAAATGGAAAATTTGCGATAGAACAAATTTGCTGCATATATTGCATACTGCACATTACTTGCATCCAACTGTCGTGCTCTTTCGATGGCAGCTGCAGCTTTGTCAAGATTCTCCAATCCCAACTGTTGATAAAATGAAGATAATGTTGAATATGCTTTTGCACTGGAGGCAAATCTTTTTACAAGAGACAAATATTCCGGTTCAATGGCCAGAATGTTATCCTTACGCTGCTCAGCATCTGACCTTTGTGCAAGCAAAAGTTTCATATTCAAAAGGTTTATATGTGCCTGCACTTCATCCGGCATAATCTCAGCCGCTTTTTCTAAAAGCTCTATGGCACGATCAACAGATTCAGTTTTTTGTCTAAAATCGCCTCTTGAAGCAAAAATATCTCCGCGAGTAGTAATTGTGTTAGCCAAATACCAGTAAATATTAATATTATCCGGTTCAATTTCCTTAGCTCTTTCCAAATCCCCAATCGCCTGATCAAGGGATTTATCTTTGTCGATTACAGCACCCTGATTAACCATTTCGAGAACAGCCATACCTCTTAGCAGATAGAGATAAGAACCCATTTTTTTAGCAATAGGCATTTTCGTTTTTCCAAGATCACCAACAAGAGCATCCCACTTTGCCATATCATCTTCAAGCAGTTTCAAATCTTCAGCCACTTCTATAAATTCAGATGCCTGCGATGCGACTTCCTGCCAAACTCGTCTTGCGCCACTATCAGCCATTATGTAAACATATTTCAGTCGTCCAAAGCGGGCGTGCACATTCTTCGGATCAACCTGGATTATTCCATTCCAGCAGCCCAAAACATTATTCCACTGGTCAGTTGCCATATAAACATCTGCCAGCTTAAAAAGCATTTCTATTCTAAGCGAATCAGTCTTTGCATAGGCACGCGCCTTTAGATAATTGCGCTGCGCTGCTTCGTAATCTTTTTCCACAAACGCTGTATTGCCATCTTCGATAAATTTATCAGGGTCTCTGGTCAAGCGCAAAAATGCCAGCATAGCCACTAATCCAAAAACCACCAAAACCGCTGAACCTATTAAAGCAACTTTTTTATTTAATCTTCTCTTTGCCATAAACCCTTTCCTTCAATTCTTCATAAAACAGCTTATTAAAAAATCACACCAACTCCATCACAGCATTAACCAAAGTTATAAAAGCTAATCACTTTTCCAATCCGGCCAGTGCTTCTGCTCCAGAATCGGCAAAATTACGTCCAACAATCCACCACTTGCCCTGATCACATCCTCTTTATCAGGATAAACGGTTTGGCCAAATTCATTGTTATAAAACTTCCATTCTACTTTAGAAAAATATGAATGCTTACCGCGAATATTTTCGTTAAGAATCAGTCGAGCGGTATTTCTATTACCAGCATAACGGCCGTTTAATTTGAAGAAATATAAAACAGCAAATTTCTTACTATCCTGCAAATAACTTCCACTATCGCCAAAAACAACGTACCTGCCGGGAATCTCAGAATCCAATCCCTCAACGTTGACCGCAAATGTAAGATTGTCAGTATCTATTCGTTGATAGCCAACGCCAACATAACATTCATCCGGAACATGTGGAACTCTATCTGGAATTTCATAATATGTAATAAATAATGAGCAGTAACGCAGACGACTATCCGCTTCAACCGAAGTATCCTCCAACACCCATTGAATATAATCTTCGGTACCAAGTGCCTTTACTATTTCCGCATTACCGATTTTTTCTTTTGACAACACTTTATAATAAGCCAAACCGTTCTCATCGAGAAAATCCAAAGATTTTTTCAGTGGTAACGGCTCTTTTTTTAAATACAAATTAAAATTCTCTATGACAATCGACATACCCCCACCAGCTATGGCGAGCAGTATCGCGCATATTAAAAAAGCCGGCTGCAGATAATATCGCATTGCACTTCGCATACTATTAATCACTCTCCCTACGGCTAATCACAACATCTTCCACAACTTCGGCCGTCTCTTCAACAAATAAACTTGACATAAACCAAGCCAAAAAACCATATAAACCAAATGCCAGCGGCAGCATCGCCATACCGAGCATATCGTGATAAATACCCTGAGCATATTTTGGATCTATCAATATGTAAATAAATCCGGTAACCGTAACTCTAATAATATTACAAAATACCGCTATCGGTATCGTGCTTGCCAAAAGAACAATTCGCTGAATTTTGGGTCGATAGTGCAGATAAGCCATCGCTACGCCCAAAGCAAGAAACGCCATCAACAGCCGCATCCCACTACAGGCCTCAGCCACATTCAATGCCGGCTCAATATGCCTGCCCTTATAAATCACATCTATCACAACGCCACTAACAGTTGCTTCTATTCCACCAACCAAATTCAGTAAAACAGTCGCCACATAAGCTGCAATATTACGCATCGGCATAGTCAAAGTAAAATAGTATCTCTGCGGCAGCGGTACAGCAAAAATCAAAAACACTATAGGAAGCCAAGTATATTTAATCAAACGCCAGCCGCCCATAAATAAAACAATAGCACCTAAAGTTGCTATCATTCCTATCGGCCTTAAATATCCATATTGAAAGTGTACTACGTTGAGAGGATAAAATAAAATCCCTAAAATCATAAAAGCCAAACCAATATAACTTGGCTTGGCTCGAAGATTTAAAATGCCATCCTTTTGCTGATTAATAAAATACAAACTGAACAACGGAATCAAAAAACCATGGGACCAGCTACTATCGCTCAACCATCTACTTACAATAATTCGGATTTCATTATGAAAAAGATAATAGAACAATGCAGCTATTATAAATATTTTGATATAGCCGTGCAACCCAAGCTGTCGCCAACTTCGCGGTGGTAAAGAAACATCAACACCCAAAACCTGCTTATTAAAATCCCGGGAATCATCCAAAGTAGAAGAGCCAATATTCTCCGCCATAACTAAAGCCTGCTCTCCTGTAAATTAGAACCAGTTAGGTATAGGTCTTTGCGTACCGTAATCTCTTTCTCCAAAATTACGGTCATAAATAAAACCAAAACCATAGGTAGCCCTGAAAGAATTACGTAAAACAGCACGCCACCTTGCGGTCGGATGCGTACCAACATTAATCAAATCATTGGGTTTAATGAAGAAGTCCGGCTGCTCACCCTTGGCAATTTTAGCCAAATCCACCATAACCGTTTCTTCTTTCTTTTTCCCAATCCTTCTTGTTACTTCGCAATTTTTTGGCCACGCTAACGCTCCCAGACCACCAGCTGAAGCTATGGCCATTTTCAATGTCATTGGCCTGCCTGTAAGATTGACAAAGCCCTGCTGATTGACATTACCCATAATACAAAATTCTCCGATAATATCAACAGGAACATGGATACTATCTCCCGGCCGTATCACGATATTATATTTCGGATCTCCACCGAGCAGTTTGTCAACAGGAATTTCAATAACTCGCGTTTGATCCCCACCAGTACCTACCTGGTCCCAATCAAAATCATCAGGCACTTTTTCTGCCAGCTTGCCAATCGTTTCACTCGTATCTAATCCACTTGGTAACTGAGGCGCATCCAGTTGGCCTGTCTGAACAGGAATCCACTTGCCATCTTCAAAGACCCATTCAATACTTCCATTTTCCTGCTGTGGTTTCGGTTCAGGTTCAATTGCCAATTCGCATTTCATTTGCGGTTCGTTCGGCACTTCCTGAACATCAATCGAATCAACAATATTTTTAAGCATTTGCTCGACACTCGTATCCGCCTGCTCCTGCTCAGCGATAAGATTAAATTCATCCAAACCTATACCTTCAGGCATAGCTGTACCTGTAAACTCATCCTCGCAAACCAACTCAGCAGCTGCACCAGTCAACTCATTAGAGCAAACAAATTCAGCAGCAGCTACTACTAACTGATCCGAAGCCGGCAACCATTTTTGACCTGCCTGAGGAGTGATTACATCAAGCATCTCACCATCTGGACCAATAAATAAATCAGTATTTTCCTCCGGCTCCGTAACATCTGATTCAATAATTTCACCAACATCATTTATAACTTCCGTTCCCGTAATCGGACGCGAAATATAAACATAACTGACATTAAATTGACTTATTCCGCCAGCCGTTGCAAGGGCATCCATTAAGCGGAAATTATATCTTGGAATCATGTATCTGTTCGGCTTCGGTACAGCTTGGCCTAAAATCGAGAACGACCTTTTTTGTGAACTCATTAACAATACTGTAACGGATGGTTCTCTTAATATACTCGGAGAAACGATTTGCTTTATCTCGTCTTCAAGCTGAGATTCCGTTAAACCAGCCGACTCAACTATACCAACCTCAGGTATGGATAGTTTACCAGTTTCAGTAATGATATAATCATTTGTGTAGGTAACCCCCTCCTGTAACAACTCGAAAATAGAAACACGAACAACATCGCCTGAGCTAAAAACATAATCAGTTTCGTAAGCGACAACGTCCACAGGTTTTGGTTCTTCAGCTCCCTCCCAAACCGGTTTAGCTTCTTCGGCTACGCCAAGTGAATCCAGTATGACATTTACGGAAGGCACAGGACGAAATCGACCTACCTGCGTAGGGTCAAAAAATTCATCACCACAACCAGACAACAAGAAGCTAAAAGCCAAGAGTTGAAAACCAAAAAATATTGTATATATCACCCTGCTCTTTTTAAATTCCATAAGTATTCTTCCTGTGCAACTGAACATTCACAAAAAAACCATTACCCAATCGGCAAGGCCTCTTAAGCACCCAAAAAAGCTGTTTACTGATAGAGTTTATCGGTTTAAGGGACAGTTTGCTTAACTTTATTTAACTGCCGAAACATCAACAAAATACGCTCAACTAAGGGCAGTAAATATCGTTAGAAAGGATGGCTTTTCTTGGAATCACATCACCCTGCATTAACTCAGACCCAGCACAAATACGCTAATTATAATACTGATAAGCCGGTTTATGTGGCAATGTCTCATTCATACAAGTCCGAAAAAAAGGCAACCTGGTTTCTATACTCACCCCCAATATAATTTGTTCAACATTAATTCGCCTTTTACGTCCGATAATTATTTGGACTGAAGTATTGATAAAAGCGGTAATTTTGAAAAGAAAAATCATAAACATCGATAAAATTTACAAAATTCAGCTGCAAGAACTCACATAATCTTAATTTCCCATACACAAAAAAGCGGCGAAGATGATTAATCAAAATCTGTCTTCGCCACCAGTAATTACTATTATGCTTCTAACAGAAAAATGTAAAAGCTATTCCTTTTAATCCTTTTTTTCGCAGCAGGATTTATCACATTGCAATTCAGCAAGCTGCTGCATTAAAGTATACTTGCAAGCTATATCACTTTTTGCAAGTTCAAGAAGTTTCGCTGCAACTTCCGGCTTTGATTGCTTCAATGTGCGGTAGCGATTCTCACTGTAAATATATTCTTCCACATCAAGTGTCGGCGGCTTTGAATCCAGCTGCAATGGATTTTTACCCTCTTGTTTCAACAACGGATTAAATCTATACAAAGGCCAATGACCACAGGCAACAGCTTTTTTATGTTCACTATAACCAGTTGTCATATCAATTCCATGAGCTATACAATGTGAGTAAGCAATTATAAGCGAAGGTCCAGGATAACTTTCAGCTTCGACAAACGCCTTAACTGTTTGAGTTGCATTTGCACCAAGCGCCACCTTGGCAACATAAATATTTCCGTAAACCATAGCAAGAAGTCCAAGGTCTTTTTTGCCTGACGGTTTTCCACCAGCTGCAAATTTTGCCACTGCACCTCTCGGTGTGGATTTGGACATCTGTCCACCAGTATTAGAATAAACTTCCGTATCGAGAACAAGCACATTAACATCAGCTCCGCCTGCAAGAACATGGTCCAATCCGCCATAACCAATGTCATAAGCCCAGCCATCACCACCAAGAGCCCAAACAGATTTGCGAACAAGATAATCAGCAACGGTCAACAGCCGTTTGCAATCTTCACAGCCGGCCTTCTGACATTGTGATTTCAATTCATCAATACGAACACGCTGCAACTCAATAGTGTCCTGAGCAGAATCGTTTGCCAGTGTAGCCGTTCGTATTTCTTCGGCCAGCTTCGCATCAACACAACCTTTTTCCGAAGCTTTACCTAAAAGTTCGACAGCATATTCCTTGAACTTATCAACCGTTAAACGCATGCCCATAGAAAACTCAGCATTATCCTCAAACAAACTATTGCTCCAGCTTGGCCCCCTGCCATCAGCTCTTTTTGTGTACGGAGTAGTTGGTAAATTTCCACCGTAAATTGATGAACAGCCAGTAGCATTACCAATCAATGCTCTATCGCCAAACAGCTGGGTAAGTAATTTAACATAAGCTGTTTCGCCGCAGCCGGCACAGGCACCTGAATATTCAAACAACGGCTGAATAAGCTGGCTTCCTTTTACACTATTGGTTTTGAAAAGTTTGCTGTCTGTATTTGGAATCGACAGGAAATGTTTATAACTTTCGCTCTCACGCTTGCGAACCGGCTCCTGCAAAATCATATTAATTGCCTTGCGGCCGGTTGGCTGTTTATCCGCATTTCTCTCAAGACCCGGACAAGTCTGCACACAAGCTCCGCAACCGGTACAATCTTCAGGTGCAACCTGAACCGTAAATTTCATACCGGCAAAATCCTTACCTTTTGCATCAACGCTCTTAAATTCTGCCGGAGCATCTTTAAGACAATCTTCTTTGTAGGCCTTTATGCGTATAGCTGCATGCGGACAAACCAGAGAGCACATACCACACTGAATACAAACATCCGGCTGCCATTCGGGAATGTTAACAGCAATATTACGTTTTTCATATTGAGTTGTGCCTGTCGGAAATTTGCCATCGACCGGCATTTTGCTCACCGGCAATTTATCTCCACGAAGAGCCATTATTTCAGCGGTAAGTCCCTTTACAAAATCAGGGGCATCGGCAGGAACAACAGGCGGCATTTTTATTTTGCTCGTAACTTTATCACCAACGGAAACTTCGCAAATCTTTTCAAGAGCCGCATCAACAGCAGCATTATTCATTTCAACAACTTTATCACCTTTCTTGCCATAGGTTTTCTTAATGGCATCTTTAATTGCGCTAACAGCTGTATCAATAGGTATAACACCGCTGATTTTGAAAAAGGCCGTCTGCATAATCACATTGATTCTTGCACCAAGGCCAAGTTTGTCAGCGATTGAAATTGCGTCAATAACATAAAACTTCAGTTTCTTATCTATTATCTGCTTTTGCACTTCCTGTGGCAAAGTATCCCAAACTTCGTCCGAGCCATGAAGACTTGTCAGTAAAAATGTGCCACCCTCGCGAACCGATGAAAGCATATCGTATTTCTCAAGGAAACTCGGATTATGGCAGGCCACAAAATCAGCTTTATTAACAAGGTAAGGCCTGCGAAGAAGCTCTTTGCCAAATCGCAAATGGGAGATGGTAACAGCACCGGCTTTTTTGGAATCATAAACAAAATAGCCCTGTGCATAATTATCAGTCTGCTCGCCGATGATTTTTATAGAGTTTTTATTGGCACCAACTGTACCATCTGAACCCAAGCCATAAAACATAGCAGAAAAAACGCCTTCGCTGTCGACATCGAAAGAATCATCCACATCCAAACTGGTATTAGTCACGTCATCTATAATACCTACCGTAAAACCATCTTTGGGATTTTCGGCATCGAGATTATCGAAAACGCTTTTTACCATAGCCGGCGTGAATTCTTTTGAGCCCAAGCCATATCGTCCGCCGACAATTAGCGGATATCCGTCAAATTCAAACTTACCCTCTGCCATTGCTTTGCCGATAGCTGTTCTAACATCAACATACAGCGGCTCGCCAATCGAGCCGGGCTCTTTTGTCCTGTCCAAAACAGCAATCTTCTTTACGGTTTTCGGCAACGCTTCAATGAAATGAGCAACACTAAATGGTCTATACAGCCGCACTTTTATTACGCCGACCTTCTCGCCTTTTGAAGCCATAAACTCCGCTGTCTCGTGAGCGGTGTCAGCTCCTGTTCCCATAATAATAATGACTTTCTCGGCATCTTTCGCTCCGACATAATCAAACAGGTGATAATTCCTGCCAACCAGTTTTGCAAATTTATCCATTGTGTCCTGAACGATTTTGGGCGTGGCAAGATAATATTTATTAACAGATTCTCTGCCCTGGAAATAGACATCAGGATTCTGAGCTGTGCCGGAAATCTGCGGCCTATCCGGCGACAAAGCCCTTGCTTTGGCCTGAGCGATTTTATCATCATCAATCATAGAGCGAATATCATCAAATGTTAACTGTTCGATTTTCTGAATCTCGTGGCTGGTTCTAAAGCCGTCAAAGAAATGAACAAACGGCACACGCGAACAAAGCGTCGACTGCTGAGCGATAAGTGCGAGATCCATAACTTCCTGAATATTACATGAACAAAGAAATCCGAATCCCGTCTGACGGCAGGCCATAACATCTGAATGGTCGCCGAAAATCGAAAGTGCCTGGCAGGCAAGCGAACGAGCCGAAACGTGAAAAACGGTAGGCAATAGCTCCCCTGCTATTTTGTACATATTCGGAATCATCAGCAAAAGACCCTGCGAAGCTGTGAATGTTGTAGTCAAAGCTCCGGTAGCCAATGCACCGTGAACAGCACCGGAAGCACCGCCTTCGGACTGCATTTCTGTAACTGAGGGAATTGTGCCCCAGATATTTGCCTGGCCGGCTGCAGACTTGGCATCAGCCACCTCACCCATCGACGAACTGGGGGTAATGGGATATATCGCTATAACCTCATTGGTAGCGTGAGCCACATAAGCCGCCGCTGTATTGCCGTCAATTGTAACCATCTTGCGCTTCATAACTTCTCCAATTCCTGTAAATAAAGAAAAACTCACTTTTGTGCATATGTTGCTAAACCTGCTTTATACAACTTTTAGCCCTCTTCGGCAAAATAAATCTTCCAAAAAACTATTCGCAGGAAAATAAGATTATTTATTGAAACCGGCATATTTTGTACGCTTTTGCAGTTATGTTGTGACGGGATGCTATTTGGCAATTTTATGACTTGTTATTTGTGATAAAACTTAAGGAAACCTCTAAAAATTCAGTATGCTCTCTTTTTGCTGTTTTGAGACCACAATTTGAAAAGCTCAATACTTTCTTTACTTAAAAAATCAGCTACTATTTCCACAGAGCTTTTGCCAAGCCGCTTCATTTCCTCATTCGGCAAAGCTAATTCTGAAAATCCGGCTTCTTTTGCATCTTTTATTCTTGCCCCAAAAACTATCTTTGAAATTCTCGCCCAATGGCAGGCAGCAAAACACATAGGACACGGCTCGCACGTGGAATAAATAACACAGCCGGACAAATCAACTGTATTTAATTTTTCGCACGCTTTGCGTATGGCGTTAATTTCTGCATGCGCAGTAATATCTGTAGTGTCCCATACAGTATTATGCTCGCAACTTATCACATGTTCGTCTTTAACTATGCAGGCACCAAAAGGCGTTTGACCTTTTTCTATCGCCTGCTTTGCTTTTTCAATTGCAAGCATCATAAATTCCTGAGCTGTTTTTTTCATTTTACAAATCCTATATAATCTACAATTAATTCGGAATCACTCCAGGCGATTTTAATTTTGCAAAAGCCATTTTAATATCTTCGAGAACCATAGTTAAAGATGGAACAAGTACAAGTGTTATAGCGGTGGAAAAAAGAATTCCATAGCCAAGCGAAATAGCCATTGGAATCATAAATCTCGCCTGCCGAGATGTTTCAAATATCATCGGGGTCAAACCGCCAAAGGTTGTCAAACTGGTGAGGATAATCGGTCGAAATCTTCTGATGCCAGCTGCGTGCAGCGCATTAAAAGCTGATTTACCTTTGCTTCTTAGGCGATTTGAATAATCGATTAAAATCAGTGAATCGTTCACAACCACGCCTGAAAGAGCGATAATCCCCATCATACTCATAATGCTCAGCGAGTAACCCATAAGTATATGTCCAAGTATCGCACCTATAATACCGAACGGCACTGCCACCATTACAATCGCCGGCTGAAGGTAACTGCGAAACGGTATAGCGAGCAAAACAAAGATTCCAAACAGAGCCAAAATAAAACCGCTAACCAAGCTCTTCATACTTTCACTGAAATCTGCCTGCTTGCCTTCGTAACCGTAGGATAGACCTGGATAATCTATGGCCAGTTTCGGCAAAATTTCCGTATCCAAAGCCGCCTGAATTTTACTTGTTTCGCTTATCGGCTCAACATCAGCTGTTACCGTTACTGTTCTGCGAGCGTTACGTCGGCTGATTGTAGTGTAAGCCCTGCCGCGTTTTACATCTGCGATTTGCATCAACGGCACATCCAAACCGAACGGCGTTTTAACCAAGAGTTGCTCCAGAGAATATTCGCTGTCTCGCTGATTTTCCGGAAGACGCACTTTAACTTTGACCTCGTTTCGTCCTCTCTGCTGGCGAAGAGCTTCAGCACCATAAAAAGCATTTCTCACCTGCTTTGCCACTTCGTAAGCAGTAAGCCCCAAACTTTCTCCCTCCGGCCTGATTTCAAAATCAAACTGTTCTTTTCCCGGCGTATAACCATCATCAATATCTTTTACATTCTGAAATTCCGAAAGTGTTCCAGCCAGTGCCGTGCTTGCCCTATCGAGAACATCAATATCACGATGACTCAATTCAATTGTCAGCACCGCACCTCCGCCCGGGCCGCCCCTGTCAGATTCAAACTTCAACGATTCCAAGCCCAATATCTGCCCAACATTTTCTCGCCATTTATTCGCTACTTTCGATGTTCCTACGGGACGAACATCAGGGTCGGTCAGATACATAGTAACTTCAACTACGTTTTCATCTATTAATGCAAATATTCCTTCTACGAGTTTCTCTCCGCCATTATTTTCAGCAACTTCTTTTGCAGCTTTCACCAATTTGTCGCAAACTTTTTCTGCTCTTACAAAAGCACTTCCATACGGCAGCGTCGCTGTAACCACCGCCCTGTCAGATTCAGCTTTCGGCATAAAGATTATTCCAATTCGTCCGCTGAACACATAACCAATGACAGTTATGAAAACCATTACCCCTAACGCTATGGTTACATATCTATATTTAATGCATCTGTCGAGAAACGGGCCATAAACATTTTCTACAAAGCGGATAAATTTCTGACTGAATCTCTGCTGGCGTTTATGAAGAAAGTTATACAATCTGCTGCTTTTTTTTCCATCGGAATGAGCAAGGTGCGCAGGCAATATAAACAACGCTTCCACCCATGAAATAGTAAAAACAGTTATTACCACAAGCGGAATTACCTTAAAAAACTTACCCATAACGCCCGGGATAAAACAAAGCGGTAAAAATGCAATAATATTTGTAAGAATACTGAAACTGATAGGAACAGCTACATCTCTTGCCCCAAGAACAGCCGCTTCAACGAGGCCCATTCCTCGATTACGATATTCATAAATATTTTCTCCTGCTACGATAGCATCATCAACCACGATTCCAAGTGCGATGATAAAAGCAAACATCGATATCATATTTATTGTAACGTCCATTTGGGGTAAAAACAAAAATGCACCAAGAAAAGATGTTGGTATTCCCAGCGTTACCCAGAAAGCGAGCTTGAATTCCAAAAATAAAGTAAGAAGACCCAGCACCAGCACAAGTCCGTAAAAACCATTTCTCAAAAGCAGTGTCAATCGCTGCCGATAAATTTTTGAAAAATCCCTGTTTATTGCCCAGTTAATACCGAGCGGCAGGTCTTTCTCGATTTGGCTCATTGTTCTTTTAACTGCATCGGCTACGCCGATTGGTGTTTGCCTTCCGACTCGATAAACTGCAAGTCCTATGGAACGAGAGCCGTTATATATCGCCAGACGATCTGCCTGTTCAAAATCATCCGTAACTTTTGCCAAATCTTCAAGATGAAGTACTGTTCCTTTTGGCGTGGATACGACAAGTATTTGCGCAAATTCATCAGCCCAATCCGGACGCTGTTTAATTCGCAGCAGAATATCGCCGCCTTTGGTTTCAATGGACCCGCCGGGAACTTCTACTGCTGTCGTCTTGATTTTAGAAGCAATATCATCCAGCGTTAAGTTATAAGTTCGCAGCGTATCCTGCGATACCTCAACGTTAATTTCATAATCACGTGCACCTCGCAAATCAACCTGAGTTATTTTCGCGTCTTGAAGTAATCTATCGCGAACCTCCTCAGCAAGTTCTCTCAGCACCCATTCGCTGACATTTCCATAGAGCTGAATTTGCAGCACTTCACGGCGGTGAAGTGCCAAGCTTACCTGCGGCTCTTCAGCATCTTCCGGAAATGTTGTAATGCGGTCGATTTCCTGCTTAATGTCCTGATAAACCTTTTGACTGTCCACATCCTCCATCAATTCAGCTATAACATTCGCCGAACCCTCCGCTGCTGTAGCACTAACTTCTTTTACTCCATCCAGTCCCCGAATACCTTCCTCAATAGCAAGAATTATTCCCTGCTCAACCTCTTCAGGACTCGAACCAGGATAGGCCATATTTATTACAACTGCATCCAGTTCAAATTCAGGAAAAACTTCCTGCTTGATTTTTGTAGTTACAAATAATCCGCCCAAAATAAAAACGAGCATTATAATATTGGGAGTAACCCTGTTATGCACCATCCACGATATAATCCCTCGTGATGGCTCAGCGGAATTTTTCAAATCGGTTTTTTTCATAACTATTTCATCGAAAGCGTTTGCTATATTTTAGAAGTATTATTTTTTAAGGTTTTGATTCAGCTGCATCCAAATTAAGCCGCAATCCCATCCCAACAACCGGCGCAGCCAAATCTGTTGTGATTATTTTATCTTCTTCTTTAATTCCATCAGCAATAATGACATTATTTTTCCCCTTATACAAAACTTTAACCGGTTTAATGATGAGGGTTTTGTCGTTTGAAAAGAGCCGGATATTATCGCCATCGTGCAGTAAACTTCTATCGAGAGAAAATACAGATTTCAGTTTTTGGCCGTTAATCTCAACTCTTACATATGAACCAAGCAGCAATTTATTTTCAGAATTTTCATCGTCCAGCAATAACGGGTCTTCAACAACAACCAGCAATTGCGCCATTCTACCATTTGTTTCAAGCTGCGGCCGCAAACGAATGACCCTGCCAATTCTATATTCGCCATCACCCCAGCCGGATGAATTATAGATTTTAACTTTTGAGCCATCATTTCCATTTGTGCCCGGCATTTGAATCCATTTCAACTCATCAACCGGCAGCATAACTTCAATCCAATATTCATCCGTTCCTGCCAGCGTAACCAATGTATTAGAAGCTGAAACAGTATCACCAATATCAACGGCCTTATCTTTTATAACGGCATCAAACGGCGATTTAATATAAGTTCGCCCAAGGTCAAGTTCGGCCTGCCCAAGTTTTGCATTTGCAATATCCAGTGAACTTTCAGCTGAAATAAGTTGTGGTTTTCGAAGCATCAGTTCCTTATCACTTCCTGAAACTATACCTTCGAGTAATTCGTATTCCCTCTGAGCAACCTGTTGATTGCCCTGCTCCAATTTCAAATTACTTTTAGCAGTTGCAACTTCCGCCTTGGCTTGCTGAACAACCAACTGATAATCATCCGGCTCAATTTTCATTAACGTCCGGCCTTTTTTGAAAATTCCGCCGGGAACAAAATCAGGACTGACTTCCACAATTTTCCCTGAAACCTGCGGCTTTAAATCCACTGCTACAGCGGCAATAACCGTCCCCATAGCATCGATAGTAATAGTTACATCCTGCGGCTTGGCGGAAATAACTTCTACCAATCGAGATTGCCGAGACATCGGCTGACGTTTTGATTTTGGTTTCGTAGCCATCATAATAGCAGCTATTAAAATACCGAGCATTATAACAGCGAGAGGCAATACTAACTTTATTATTATTGCTCTGTGCTTTGAAATGACCGGCTGTATATCTCGCAAAGCAATTTTTATTTTTGAGTACATTTCATATTTTTTCATAATGCCACCTTGTTATAATTGTCAGGGCGTAATTTACTTTTTACTTTTCATTTCTCAATAATTTCAGCTTGCTTTGGCGGCTCCATCTCCCAGCCGGCTGCAATTGCTTTACAAATATCTATTCTTCGTTCTATTAAAATCCGTCTGGCATTTAGCTGGCTGATTTCAAGCTGCTGCTGCGAAATAAGGGCATCCAAAACCCTCACATAATCAATTTGGCCTTTGATATAATTTTGCTCTGTTCTTTCATAAACCCTGCGAGCAAGTTGCAATTGCTTATTTAAATTATCGATATATTTTCGCTGCAATAGTTCCTGATTGATAGCATCTTCGGTTTCTCTGACCGCTTCCAAAACAGCTTGACCATAGTTATTAATCGCTTCAGAAAGCATTGCTTTTTTTCGTTTGACTTCAGCTTTTCTATATCCCGCATCGAAAATTGGCCCGAGCGCATTGCCCGCCAGATTTGCCAGCCAATCGTCGAAAAGATTTGGCTTGCTAACGCTTGTAGATGTTTCGATTGTTGAGGAAATACTGATTGTTGGATACTGCTCGGCAACCGCTGCTGCAACCCGCATATCAGCTGCCTGAATTGCTTTATATGCACTTGCAACATCCGGCCGATTTTGAATGACCACCGAAGGCAAACCAGTTTCGGGCAAAGCCGGCAATTCAATCAAACCAATTTCATCATCAGCCCACCATTGTGCGGGACTTTTACCAATCAGAACTGAAAGCCGATGCTGCAAAAGCATAATATTTTCTTCGGCTTGTATTAACTGGCCATTTGTCGATTCCACAAGTTGCCTTTGACGATAAACGTCAGCTGCCCCAACCTGGCCAGTCCTAAATTGAGTCGTAATTATATCCAGCACTTTTTCGTTAGTTGCAAGCTGCCGATTTAATACCTGCTTATTTTGTTTTGCCTCGGCCAGCTGATACCATGTTTTGGCCACGTTTGAACTTAATGTAATCGCTGCTGCATAAACATCCTCCATAGCGGCAGTCGCATCAAGCAAAGCGGCCTGTTTCAAAGAACGTATCCTGCCCCATAGGTCAATCTCGTAAGAGATAGCCAGCCCCATAGTATATTTTGTGGAATATGTGGCCACATCATCGGTTTCCTCGCGAGTTCTCTTTGCTGTTGAGCTATGGCTAATATCAGGAAATAAATCCGCTGATGTTTTTACGGCGATTTGCTCAGCTTGTGTAAGCCGGTCCCAGGTTGAACGAATCGAAAAATTATTTCCAAGTGCCTGTTCTATTATTTCATTAAGTTTTTCGTCATTAAACGACTGCCACCATTTCGCAGGCAGAACTTCGCTTCCATTTACGGAAAAATTTCCAGGCAAATCGACAGGTGATTTTATTGTTTTTTGCGATGGACTACATCCAACAATAAAAAGACAAATAAAAACCACTGCACTTTTTATTGCAATTTTTAATAACAAATTATTTTTATACATAACAATTCTGCTTACGTCGAAATATAGTTATTTGTTTCTGACCGCTGCAATTCCAGCCAAACTAAAAAGCGTAATATGCTCCACCAGTTCATCAATTGTTTCAGCTGTTAATTTACCTTCACCAAGAACGGGCGGCAATTTTCCTTTGCTTCTTCTAAAGCCCAAGGCAATGCACTGATTAATTAAGCTCAACTGGCAAAACGCCACCTGCTGCTGACTTGCATTTTCACCCAATAGCTCTTTTATGATTTGCCCAACCTTCCGTTGAAGCGGACTAATAATATCACTGAGAATCTGCTGAACAGCTTCGGTTGACTCAGCCATTTCCCGCAAAAGTATCTGGCCGGCTCGCCCCAATCGGCCATCATCGAGAAAACGATGCACAAGAGAATACACCACAGCTCTCAGCCGCTGCTCCGCAGACGAATCGTCCGGCAAGCCGCCATTTAACGGATAAACTTTCAACGCTTCCTCGAAGGCCATTTTCCACACAGCTAAATATAATTTGTCCTTGCTTCCAAAATGATAATTCACCGCTGCCACATTACTTTTAGCACGATTACAAATCTCAGCTACAGTTGTATTACGGTAGCCCTTTTCGGCAAAAACCTCCAAAGCTGCCTTTAGCAACACATTATATCTATCAACTCCGTCTTTTCTAATAGCCATAAGCTATACTCCAATCACCTTTCTTGTAATTCATATCTATATTTTAAATAATCATTTGAAATAGTCAATAGAAATATGGTTTTTTTAGCCATTTCTTCCTCAAAACACGTAGAAACCGACATAAATACTTCCCTGAAAAGGATTTGGTAATCAAAGGTAATCAAAAAAGTAGCCGAAATCCATTTTCCGTCTTCTGCTAAACCACCCCACCCTGCCAAGACAGCCAAATATGGTTTTATATTGACATTATCCAAAAACAGGAGTAGAATTTTTGGTTTACCCACGGCTGGCTAAGCCAGGTTTTAGCGCAGCCCTGAATTTTAACCGGAAGCCATTCCTTTTTTGAGAATTTTTTATTATGTATGCAGATTATATTCGCAACGTAGCTATAATTGCTCACGTTGACCACGGAAAAACAACACTTGTTGACCAACTTCTCTACCAGTCGGGTATGTTCCGTCAGGAAGACCTCGACAAACTCGCCGGCGGCCAGCACGGTCTGATTATGGATTCAAATCCGCTGGAAAAAGAACGCGGAATAACAATTCTTAGCAAAAACTTCTCTATAAATTATACGGATTCGAGCGGCGATGAATATAAAATAAATTTAGTGGATACACCCGGACACGCTGATTTCGGAGGAGAAGTTGAGCGCGTTTTGAAAATGGCCGATGGAGTATTGCTACTGGTCGATGCCTTTGAAGGGCCAATGCCGCAAACAAGGTTCGTTCTAACCAAAGCCCTTGAACACAAATTAAGGCCAATAGTTGTAATCAATAAGGTTGACCGGCCTAACAGCAGACCTGATGACGTTGTAAATGAAGTATTCGATTTACTTGTCGGACTTGGCGCAGAAGATGAAGCCCTGGATTTTCCAGTTATTTACGCTTCAGCTAAAAACGGTTGGTCAACAACAGAACTCGATAAAAAATCCGACAATATGCAGGCGATTTTCAATGCTATTATAAAAAATGTTCCTTCGCCAAAAGTTGATGCTGATGCTCCGCTGCAAATGCTGGTAACAAATCAGGAGTATTCGGATTACGTTGGGAAAATCGCAATTGGAAAAGTTTTTGCCGGCAGAATAAACGAGGGTCAACCGGTTACTGTAATTGATTCTCAAGGCCTGCATACACAACAAAAAGTTATGCACATTCACCAATTTCACGGACTTGGCCGAAAGCAGGTTTCAAGCGTTCAGGCAGGCGATATTTGCGCAATATCCGGTTTGGATCCGGTTGACATTGGCAACACAATCGCATGCCCGGACAAACCTTCTCAGCTTGCGGTTATTGCTGTTGATGAGCCGACAATAACTATGACATTCAGGGTCAATGACGGCCCATTTGCAGGACTTGACGGAAAATATGTAACAAGCAGACAAATTGCAGACCGGCTTGATAAAGAACTTCAGCAAAATGTTGCCCTGCGAGTAGAGCCCGGCAAAACGCCAAAAGAATTCAACGTTTCAGGGAGAGGGTTAATGCATCTTGGGATTCTGCTGGAGAATATGCGAAGAGAAGGATATGAACTTTGCGTTGGTAAGCCAAGCGTAATTTTGAAAATAGTAGAAGACAGACGCCACGAGCCAATAGAACTGCTTGCTATCGATTGCCCACTGGATTGCCAAAGTGCCGTAATGAGTTTACTTGGAGACAGGCGAAGCGAAATAGTGAAAATGACATCCAAAAACAGCGGCTCTGATGATTTTATTCATATGGAATTTATGATTCCATCGAGAGGCCTGTTTGGCTTAAATGCAAGAATGATGAACGCTACACAAGGTAGAGCAATTATGCATCACACTTTCGAAAAGTACGAACTGATGCGTGGGGCAATTCCGCAGCGAAAGGCAGGAGTTATGATAGCTACTACAACCGGACAGGTTACTGCCTACGCACTCGATGCCCTTTATGACCGCGGATTTTTCTTTGTCGAGCCGGGCGAAAAAGTTTACGAAGGCCAGGTAGTCGGCGAACACTGCAAAGACAAAGATATACCTGTAAACGTAGTAAAGGCAAAACAGCTTACCAATGTCAGATCCAGCGGAAAAGATGATGCAGCTA
>JAGLSG010000070.1 GCA_023135865.1 Planctomycetota bacterium
ATGATTTCGCAGAAAGCTTTAAGCTGGCGGATATAACTATAGTTCCCCAGATTTATTTCGTAAGGGACAGCGAAGAAGAAAAAATAGAAATCAACTCCCAGAAGCTGGTTGAGAAAATCAATGCCAACGGGAGCAAAGCTATATTTATCGATGAATTCGAAAAAATTTGTGATTACTTAAAGAAAAATGCAATAGCCGGAGACCTGATTGTTACTATGGGGGCCGGAACCATTTGGAAGGTGGCAGATGAATATATTCAGTGGCTTGGAAAAAATAGTTGAAAAAAATTATCCGTTGGCAAAGCATACATGGTATCAAACCGGAGGAATAGCTGACTACTTCATCCGGCCAAAAACAGTTGAACAATTAAAAGATGTTGTAACACGCTGCAGCGAAAACGAGATTCCAGTGTATATAATTGGCGGCGGCTCAAATCTGCTCATTAATGACAAAGGGCTAAAAGCTGCGGTAATAAAACTTGCCGAAGAACCATTCAAAGAAACACGATTCGACGGCGAAGAAATCACCGCCTGGGCTGGCGCAGAACTTGGAAAGCTGACTTTAGAGTGCGTACAAAAAGGACTCTCAGGACTCGAAGCTCTAACCGGAATTCCAGGCACAATCGGCGGAGCTGTAAAAATGAACGCCGGAGGAAATTTTGGAGATATTGGAGCAGCTGTCGAATCGGTAACGGTTATGGACAGCGAAGGTAACATCTTTGAAAAAGCAAAACCGGAACTCTGCTTCGATTACCGCCAGACAAATATCACAGCAAAGTTTATTCTAAACGCCAAACTAAAACTGACAACCGCTGACCCGGAACAGATACTGCGAACCGTAAAAGAAATCTGGATTTATAAGAAAAACAATCAGCCGCTAAATACGAGAAATGCCGGCTGCGTTTTCAAAAATCCAAGAGGAGTTTCCGCTGGAGCCCTAATCGATAGAGCCGGTCTTAAAGGATTGAAAATCGGAGATGCTTCGATTAGCGAAAAACATGCGAACTTCATAATCGCCGGCAAAAACTGCAAAAGTAAAGACGTTCTGCGACTGATGGATACAATGAAACAGAAAGTTATGGAACAATTCGGCATTGAGCTGGAACTGGAAATCCAAATCTGGTAGCCAGAAAAAACAGCTGTCTGCTACTCACGCACAATTTGAAATATCTTTTTACACGTGATTAACAAATCCTCCAGCCAATCCAGCGGCATAATACAGGCGGAATCCGATTTTGAATTTTTCGGCTCAGGATGCACTTCCAAAAACAGGCCATTAGCGCCGGCTGCAATTGCCGACTTTGCAAGCAATGGAGTCATCTGCGGCGAACCTGCGGTAGAATCGCCAAGGCCACCCGGCTGCTGAGTACTGTGCGTAGCGTCAAAAACGACCGGACAGCCAAACTGCTTCATAACTTCAATAGCAGTCATATCACTTACCAAACGATTGTAACCAAAAAAAGTTCCCCTTTCGGTCAGCATTATTTTTTCATTGCCGCAGCTGCGAATCTTATCAACGACATTGCCCATTTCAGCTGGCGAGAGAAACTGGCCTTTTTTGACATTCACAGCTTTGCCGGTTTTTGCACAATTGCAAAGTAAATCCGTCTGTCTGCATAAAAAAGCCGGCACCTGAAGGCAATCAGCCACTTCGCCAATAGCCGCTGCCTGACTCGGCTCGTGAACATCAGTTATAACAGGCAAGCCAGTTTTTTGGCGAACTTCTGCAAGAATTTCCAAGCCCTCTTTCAAACCAGGGCCGCGAAAACTCGATATGCTGCTGCGATTGGCCTTGTCGAAACTTGCCTTGAAAATCATCCCAATATTAAGCTGTTTGCCAACCTCAACAAGTTTTTCTGCAATGCTTAAACAGATTTCTTTGCTCTCAATCACGCAAGGCCCAGCTATTACAAACAAAGGCGATTCCAAACTAATTTCAACATTTCCAATCTTAAAATCCGATTTATTCATAACATCCTCAAATTATTTTTATCCTATTGCTCTTGCAATTCTCGTCCTTATTCCAGCTGGTTTTGCATTTTCAGGAACCATAATTTTCACAGCTTTCGGTATTACATCAATCCTAACTGGCAAAGCCGGCCCCGGGTCGCCATCGATTTCAGTTCGAATGTCGCTGCATTGGGAACTTACAACTATGTTTTTGCCCTGACGATAAATAACATCGCTGCAATTGGCGTGCTGCTTTAAGACAGTCATTACAGAATGTTTTACCAAATGCCCATGAGAAGCACATTTGTAAATACAAACGTCCAACAGGCCATCACTGAAATCAGCATTATGTAATATCTGAAGTCCAACCGCATACCTTGAGATATTGCCGACAAAAACCAGTCCTCGGCCGTCAAAAATTTCTTCGCCATCGATTTCAACTTTCATCGATTCGAATTTATAATTCCAGAACGTCCGCCAAATCGGCCAAAAATAATCCAGATAATCTATATGTCCATCCCGCTCGGAACTTACACGCTCGACTACGCTTCCATCAAATCCAAAACCGGCTATTGATGTAAAACACTTTCCGTTAGCCCTGCCCAAATCCAGAAAACGCGTGCAGCCATTCTCAAATGTGCGTATTATCGTTTCTAATTTTTCGTCAAAACCAAGTTCATTTGCAAGTAAATTTTCTGTGCCGCACGGCATTATCAATAACGGCTTGTCGCAGCCCTCCAGGCCGTGCGCAACTTCGCGAATAGTGCCATCTCCGCCAGCTGCAACAACCATCGCACAATCATAATCAACCGCTGCACTCGTAGCCAGTTCGCAGGCATTTTCAAGCGAAGTCGTAAAATCAACCCTTACCTCAAATCCTTTTTGAATGAGATATTGCTCAAATCGGCGACTGGTTGAATTACTGCCGGTAGAACCAGACTTTGGATTGACAATACAGGCAATATAGCCATCATTTGGATTCATAAATTTTATCTCGTATTTGTCGGCTCTATTTTATGGCTCAACCTTGTTCGATATTTTTTCTGCTATTAGATGAGCATAGCCGGTTTTGATGTGCGGCAGGTGGGCTAATCCGAGCATATTCTGCACATTAGCTATTGATTTTTCATTTTCGCCTTCTATTTCGACAAACTTTCCCAACAGCGGCAATTCATCCAGTGCAATTTCGCAACCGGCGAGATGCCAAAGCCGCCGTTTTTTTTCAACTGTCAAAGCCCTTTTATAGCCCAGCAATTCGAGCAGTTCTTCTGTCAAATCACCATCAGCTACTTCAACTTCGGCTTCATGCCTTTTCTTAAATTTACTCGGATGCTTTTTGCTTTTGCAGGTTAAGAAAAATTTCTCATCATTTTCTATTAACTGCCTTCGCAGCCGAAGCCCCCTGCCACTTTGAACTAAATTTTTAGCAGTATCGTCAAAATAGTAATCCGTTTGCAGCTGCTCGGCAATAAATTCAGCTCCAAGCTCGGCCAATTTATCTTCAATTGCACCGAACGAATCAACTTTAAGTTTTGCTTCTATTTCGGTATACATAAAAATCAAATAACAATATTTACTAATCTGGATTTAATAATAATAACTTTTTTCGGCTCCTTGCCGGCCATCGCTTCGATAACTTTTTCACTTGCCAGTGCCTTCTGTTTTATTTCTTCTTCGGTTGCATCAGCAACAACAACTATTTTTTCTTTTATCTTTCCATTGACCTGAACAGCCAGTTCAATTTCATCTTCCTTAATAAGTTCGCTGTCATATTTTGGCCAACTTTCGTAAGCCAACGTATCTTTCTTGCCAAGTTTTGACCAAAGTTCTTCAGCAGTATGAGGAGCGAATGGCGAAAGAATCAAAATAAATTTTTCAATAACCGCCTTTGGCCGAACCGATTCCTTAAGAAGGTGATTTGTAAAAATCATCATCGCACTTATCGCTGTATTGAAACCGAAACTTTCAATATCATCACTAACTTTTTTGATTGTCTGGTTCAGCAATCGAAGCGTTTCAATATTTGCCTCGGCTTCCTTAACTTCACTGCAAAGCCGGCCGGAATCTTCATCGATAATCATTCGCCAAGCCCTTTGCAAAAAGCGGTGAACTCCCTCTACGCCCTGCATATTCCAGGGCTTTGTCGCTTCAAGCGGCCCCATAAACATTTCGTAAAGCCGCATCGAGTCAGCTCCGTAATCGGCAATAACTTTATCAGGATTTACCACGTTGCCTCTGGATTTGCTCATCTTCTGGCCGTCGCTGCCGAGAATCATTCCCTGATTGACGAGCTTTTTGAACGGCTCTTTTGTACTAACACAATCCATATCATAAAGGAATTTGTGCCAAAATCGCGAATACAAAAGATGCAACACGGCGTGTTCAGCTCCGCCAATATACAAATCCACCCCGCTGTCAGCCATCCAGTATTTTTCCTTTTCAGGAGAGAAACTTTTCTGCTCATTTTGCGGGTCAATATATCTCAAATAATACCAGCAGCTGCCTGCCCATTGCGGCATAGTATTGGTTTCACGTTTTGCTTTTGTGCCATCGGGCATAGTAACATTAACCCAATTTTTGGCTTTAGCCAATGGCGGCTCGCCGGTTCCTGATGGTTTATAGTCTTCGACTTTCGGCAATTTCAGCGGCAATTCGTTTTCTGAAAGACCGATTATGCGGCCATCTTCAGTATGCAAAATCGGGAACGGCTCACCCCAATAACGCTGGCGGCTAAAGAGCCAGTCGCGAAGTTTATAGTTAATTGCCTTTTTGCCAAGCCGGTTTTCTTCGAGCCAATTTATAATCCGCTCTTTAAATTCGGCTGTTGTCAGCCCATTAAATTCGCCGGAATTAATCGCAATTCCATCACCGGCAAAACATCCTTTAACCGGCTCATCTGGTTTTACCACCTCTATAATCGGCAACTCAAACTTCGTGGCAAATTCAAAATCACGCTCATCGTGAGCCGGCACAGCCATAATCGCTCCCGTGCCGTAACTTAAAAGAACGTAATCCGCAACCCAGATTGGAATTTTTTGACCGTTGACCGGATTTATTGCGTAAGAGCCGGTAGCTTGGCCGCTTTTGTCTTTGGCTAAATCGGTTCTGTCCAAATCACTTTTACGAGCCGCCTGCTGACGGTATTCGGCAATTGCTTCTTTGTTTTCTTCGGTGATAATTTTATCAACCAATTCGTGTTCCGGAGCCAGAACCATATAAGTTGCACCGAAAAGCGTATCAGGACGGGTTGTGAAAACTTTTATTTTTTCATCGCAACCATCGACAGCAAAATCAACTTCTGCTCCAATACTTTTACCTATCCAGTCAAGCTGAAGTTTTCTGATTGATTCGGGCCAATCCACATCTTTCAAATCGTCAATAAGTCGCTCGGCATATTTTGTAATCCGCAGCATCCATTGTCGCATCGGCCTTCTAACAACCGGATGGCCGCCTCGCTCGCTTATCCCGCCTATCACTTCCTCATTAGCCAAAACCGTTCCCAAAGCAGGACACCAATTAACCGGCATATTGGATTCGTAGGCAAGGCGATGAGCATCAACGAATTTGCATTTTTCTTCTTCGCTCAGGCCATCGGGAATCAGCAATTGTTCAATCGGCTTTGCTTTCTGGGCTTTTTCGTCAAAGTAACTATTAAAAAGTTTCAAAAATATCCATTGCGTCCACCTGTAATAATTTTCATCGGTGGTATTTATTTCTCTCGACCAGTCGTAGCTAAAGCCAAGCGACTGAATCTGGCGGCGCATATTATCGATATTTTTTTTCGTTGTGATTTCAGGACTGGTTCCTGTGCTGATTGCGTATTGTTCAGCAGGAAGACCGAACGCATCCCAGCCGATTGGATGCAGGACATTAAATCCTCTCATCCGTTTATAACGGGCGACTATATCGCTTGCCGTATAGCCCTCTGGATGGCCGACGTGCAGGCCGGCTCCGCTGGGATACGGAAACATATCCAGCACATAATATTTCGGCTTTGCATCGCAATCGTTAGCTCGAAATGTTTCATTTTCCAGCCAGAACCGCTGCCATTTCGCATCGGTTTGATTGAAATTATAAACGCCTTTTTTGTCGCACATTTTTTACATTGTCCTGCTATTTAACTATGAAAAGCAAAATCGGGTAACTGTCCTTTATTTGAACCCTCTGACACAAATAACATATGCAGCGCCAAACGGAAGCGGATATACAGGCCTAACGCTTACAGAACTTACGTGCCTAAGGCACTCGGAGCAACTATCCTTCGTTTGAACCGCTGACGGCTAATAACAACCCAGCGACCAGCGGGAGCGGCCAAAAGCAGGTAAACGCTGTCCATAATATTTACCTGCCTAAAGGCAGTCGGGGAGACAGGATTCGAACCTGCGACCTCTGCGTCCCGAACGCAGCGCTCTAGCCAAGCTGAGCCACTCCCCGATGAATCGGTTTTGAAAATATAGCACATTATCCGAAAAATTACAAGCTGGAATTAACTTGACAATATAACCTAATTTATGATACAAATTATGGTGTATTCTCTGGAGGAGAGAACCAATTAAAAATACAGCTTTACTATATTTCATTACAGCGATTGCCTCGCTATTTTTGTACGGATGCGGAAAAGTCGGTGTCAAAGACCCTGTGTATTTGCCCGGCCTTGACAGTAACTCCGTGCATTACCCCGCAGCAAATGCACCTGCGCCTTTATTTGATAATGGTGATATTGTGAGATACAAAATGCTCGACAATAAGCAGGGAATGATAATGAGCAATAACTACAAATATTCCCCTAATTTGAAATCATGGTTTTGCGTAGTGGATTTTTATCCATCCTCTGCTGTAATTCATTTTGATTTTTCCGAATTTGACAATTACGAACGAAGATACGTTTATGAATTCGAATTAGAGCTTGTCAAAAAATATCATAGAAAAACTCAAATACCAGCACGATGGCAAGTTAAAGCAAATTGACAGGGTCAACATCAATGGCAATTTTTACCGCTGGACGAATCGGAGCTGAGGAGCGGAGACTGTTAAATAATCGCTGGATAATTACGGCATTTGGCGACTGGATAATTATCTGCATTCTGTGAAAACGATGCAAACGGTTTATCACAGCTGGAATCGGGCCTCGAATAAGCAATTTCAAATCGTCTCTTTGCACAATACCATCTATCCGCTCACGCATCATTTTACAAGCCACCTGAAGCTTTTCAAAATTCATATCCCGCAAGACTATAACAGCAAGTCGCCAAAATGGCGGCAAATTGCAACTCTTGCGATGCTCTAATTCGGCCTTTACAAAACCATCAAAATCATCGGCGAGTGCAAATTTTATAGCCGGCTGGTCGGGCAAAAATGTCTGAACAAATACGACTCCTTTTTTCTCACTGCGGCCGGCGCGGCCAGCTACCTGCGAAATCAATTGAAACGTCCGCTCGTTCGCTCGGAAATCCGGCAAATAAAGCGAAGTATCAGCACTAATTACGCCTACCAATGTTACATTTGGAAAATGCAGGCCCTTAGCAAGCATTTGCGTGCCAACCAAAACGTCAATTTTGCCATTTCCAAAATCACGCAAAAGACGGTAGTAATCATTGCCGGCCATCGAATCACTATCGATTCTCGCAATGCGAGCCAAAGGAAATTTATTCGCCAATTCCTCCTCCAGCCGCTGCGAGCCAAGGCCAATCATAGCCATACCCTTGCCGCACAAAGGACACTTCTGCGGAACGAGCGTTTGAGCAAGACAGTAATGACAAATGGCATAGCCATGACTTAGATGTTTGCCTTTAACCGTTTGCATCTCGGGCTGGCTGGTAGATTTGGATTTATGAAATGTAAGAGTTACATCGCAATTTCTGCAGTGCAGTGTGTGTTTGCAACTCGGACAAAAAACAAAATTACTATAGCCACGCCGGTTCAAAAGCAAAATTGTCTGCTCTTTTCTGGCAAGCGTATTTTTCAGCTGCTCAGCCAGCGGCTCTGATATTAAACTAACTCCCCTGTTTGTAAGAAAGTTGCTACGCAAATCGACCAGCTTCATTTTCGGCATCGGCAAATTCATAACTCGATTTGGCAGGCGGACAAGATTGAAATGCTTTTTGGTTTTACAGTTGAGCAGCATCTCAAGAGATGGCGTGGCACTGCCAAGAATACAATGTGCATTTGATAATTGGGCTCGTTTTATTGCAACATCTCTTCCGCTGTAACGAGGAACAGTGTCCTGTTTGTAGCTCGGCTCATGCTCTTCATCTACAACAATAAGTCCAACATTATTCAGCGGCGCAAAAACAGCTGAACGAGCGCCAATAACCACGTCAGCTGAGCCGGATTTAATTTTCTGCCACTGTGCATTTCGCTGAGTAGCAGTTAAACCCGAGTGCATCACCGCTATATTTTCAAATCTCGAATTAAAACGCTGAACAGTTTGAGCGGTAAGAGCAATTTCAGGAAGCATAACGATTGCACTTTTGCCCTTTCGCAGAACCGACTCAATTGCCCTTATGTAAATCTCTGTTTTGCCGCTGTCTGTAACGCCATGTAAAAGCGTAACACCAAACTCATCTGAATCTATCGCAGAATTTATTTGGATTAGTGCCTCTCGCTGCTCATTATTTAATGTTATTTTTTTGTCAGAACTAACCAGCATTGATTCCGGAATTACAGGTAAAGATTTCAATGTGGTTCGCTTCGCAATTTTTATAATCTGTTTTTGAGCCAGGCCATTTAGCGGAGCTTTGGTGCAATTACACTGGCTAAGCAGCAATTGAAGCTCAACAGCTGTTTGCGAATCCAAAGCGGCCTTTTGCTTTAGCAATTCGGCGAGCTGCTTTTGTTTGCCGCCTCTTAATTTTTCAATTTGCTGCTCGCTGCCACTGGCAAGGTAAATATATTTTTCGGTTTTAACACCTATGCCTTTTTTCACGGCAGCTGGGAGCATTGCCGCCAAGACCTGGCCAAGCGGACAAACATAATAGCTGCTAATCCATCTCGCTAATTCCAATAAACCGGCATCAAGCAGCGGCTCAGAGTCAATAATTGCAGAAACTTTTTTCAGTTTGAACTTGCGAGTTTGTCGCTCAATGGCAGCTTGTTTTACGCTGACGCAAAAACCGGTTTGCATTTTATTTTTTCTGCCGAACGGCACTTCAACACGTTGGCCGGCCTGAATAGGAAAAAATTTATCCGGCAAAAGATAATCGAATTCATTATCAACGCCAGCTTCAAAGGCAACACTGATAATATGACTACAGCCAAGTTCCAATTCGGTTTCTTCTGATACAAACAAACTGTTAGTTTGATATTCGCTCATAGCTTGCGATGCAATAGTCTCAACTTGAATTCTATCTTCCGGAATTAACGGCCATCAAAACCTTATATAGCCAATTTACAAGCACTGTACCAATTATACCCACAAAGAAACTAACAATAAGCCAAATCCAATGGCTTCTATATTCCGCAAAACACAAACCCGTCCTTGTAAACCACTTGGAGTATTTCCTTCCTAAGTCGTATCCGTCAATGGTCAAACTAATCCCTCTCACATCTGATAGGCTGTCATGTTTCTGTATTTTTATCAAGAAATCCTTTGCGAACAAACAATACTATCCCATAGATAGCCCAAACCGTTGCAAAGCCTACAACCCCACAAATAGAAAAACCTTCTATGAATACGTCATGACGTATCCAATCTTCGGTCACACAAGGAACAGCAGCTACTATAGGTCCAACTGTGAGAGATAAAACCCACGTAAGCCGTTTAAATCCTTTATGTAGATTCATACTTTTTCCCCTTTCCTAATTTGTTTCTGATTAGTATGCCTTTAACAGTCATCTTCGTCAAGAATAAGCTGGTTTGTCTTGAGTTTTGCCCGCATCAGGCGTAAAATGAAAAGATATGGCGAAATTCAAATTAAACAGCAAATTCAAGCCGGCCGGCGACCAGCCGCAGGCAATCGGTGAACTAATACAGGGTTTGCAGGAAAACAAAAAATTCCAGACGCTAATGGGCGTAACCGGAAGCGGAAAAACTTTCACAATGGCCAACGTAATAGCCAAATTAAATCGGCCAGCTCTGATTATTTCGCATAATAAAACGCTGGCAGCTCAACTGTACGATGAATTCAAGGAACTGTTTCCTGAAAACGCAATCGAATATTTCGTCAGCTATTACGACTACTA
>JAGLSG010000071.1 GCA_023135865.1 Planctomycetota bacterium
GTAATTCTTCCGACAAGTTTATGATGTTTATCGAGAACCGGAACTACAATCAGATCGTTTTTACTGAATATATTCCTTACTTCCTCCTGGTCGGCATCAGTGGTAACGTAAATGCTGTCGGGGTCTATCAGGTTGCTTATTTTTGTATTTTCAGGAGTTGTCAGCAGTAATCGAATACGAACATCTCCGAGAAATTTTCCGGATTTATCAATTATATATATTGAGAAGAAATCCTCATCAATTTCAGCTGAGCGGATTTTATTAACCGCCTGAGCGACAGTAGCATCTTCTGAAACGCTTATCAGGACAGGGTCCATGATTCCGCCGGCTGAATCTTCGAGATAGCTCATCAGCTTTTGAATTTTTGCTGAATCCTCCGGTGCGATACTTTCCAGAAGCTCCTGCATTTGGTCATCCGGCAATTCAGCGAGAAGGTCAGCTGCGTCATCGTGGTCGAGATTTGAAATGATGTCGATTAATTCGCCGCTACTGAAAAGCTCAAACAGTTCAGCTCTCGTGGCTTCATCAACTTTCTCCAGAACTTCAGCTGCAATCTCCTTATCCAGTGCATCGAAAATTAATCGTCTTTGCTCATTATCAACAAGCTCGGTAATTTCAGCTATATCACTGCTTCGTTCTTCAGCGAGCAAACGAGCTAAACCGGCCAAATCGCCGGCTTCAAGTAGAGTTTTAATCTGCTGCAATAGTTTTTTCTGTGTGTCCTGCATTTAACTGTCCCAAACGGTGATATAAATATTCGGATAAAGTAACTGAATTTTTTATATTAAGCAATGGTTTTATATTTGTCGCAGATAGAATATACTTGGCTTTTTGGCAATTTTCGTGTAAAATACATGCCGTCTGAAAAGCAAGGTATAACAATATAAGGATGTAATATGAGAAGGTTTATTTGCACAATTTTGGTGATTATTTCCGTGATGGCTTGTATTTCTATGGCAGCTGTTGAGCCGGCTGTTTTGCCTGCCCCTGACGGCTGGACATTGGACTCGGTATTCGAGCATCCACAGCAAATTGTATTAACACTTAATGGCCAAAGCCAGCCGAGTCGATTTTGGTATACGCTGATAACGCTCACCAATCAAACGGACAGTGATGTTGATTTTTATCCTAAGTGTGAATTAATGACTGATACATTTCAAATCATACCAGCCAGCAAATCCATACCTGCTGAAGTTTTTACGCAGATAAAAAATCGCCATCAGAATAAATACCCATTCCTTGAACTTTTGGAAGGAACAGATGGCAAATTGCTGCAGGGCAGTGACAACGCCAGAGACATCGCCATCATTTGGCCGGATTTCGATGCCCAGGCCAAAAACATTCAGCTTTTTATAACCGGCCTGAGTAATGAAACTGTTTGCGTTGACCATCCGACAGACAAAGATGAGCAGGGCAACCCTGTAAAAATTTTCCTTAGAAAAACCCTTGAACTCAACTACAGCATCACAGGCGATGCTGCTTTCAGGTCTGACGCTGTACTAACTTACAATGGCCAGCAATGGATTATGCGATAATTAATTGCTAATTGCTTTTTGAAATCCTTGGTCAATTGGTTTATTTCGTTAATTCAAATTCACTTTCCAGACAATCTACGGAATTTTTGCCTACCATCACCTTAAACATTCCCGATTCGGCTACGAACTGATTATCAATGTTATAAAATTTCAGTTGTTCTGCGGTAAGTGTAAAAGAAACGGTTTTTTTCTCGCCGTGTTTCAGTAATATTTTTTCGAATCCTTTTAGTTCTTTGACAGGACGAGTAACCGAACCAACTACATCGCGAACGTAAAGCTGCACTATTTCTTCGCCCGCTCTTTTTCCTGCATTTTTCACATCCACACTAATAGTTACTGGCTGTTCCATTGAAATTTTATCAGGCGACACTTTCAAATTGCTGTAATGGAAAGTTGTGTAGCTAAGACCGTATCCAAATGGGTACAATGGTGTCCAGTGCGAATCAATGTATCTTGAAGTGTGGTATTCTGATTCGCTTGGCGGTCTTCCTGTATTTTTGCAATTGTAATAGATTGGCACCTGCCCGACGTTTCTCGGAAAAGTCGCTGTTATCTTTCCACTCGGATTGTAGTCGCCGAATATAACATCTGCGATGCCGTTTCCTCCCTGCGTTCCTGGATGCCAGCCGAGCAGAATTGTTGGTATATTTTTATCAATCCACGTGATAGCAAGTGGTCGTCCCGTAAGCAGCAGCACAACAATTGGTTTGCCTGTTTTCTGCACTTCTTCGATTAACTCTCGCTGGACACCAGGCAAATCGAGTGATGCTCTGCTGTGTGCTTCGCCGCTCATTTTTTCGGATTCACCAACAGCCATTATTACAACATCTGATTTTTTAGCGGCTTCAACCGCCTGAGCAAAACCATCAATTAAATCCCCCTTAACATCACAACCTTTCACATAATTGATTTTGCATTCTGCTGAAGCTTTGTCTTGTATCCCTTCTAAGATTGTAACAACATCTTCTGCATCGCCCACTCCTTTCCACGTTCCCATCATGTCTTCCCTGCTGTCAGCGAGAGGCCCAATTAGTGCTATCGATTTTATATCTTTTGAGACAGGTAAAATACCATTTGTATTTTTCAAAAGCACCACCGATTGCCGCGCCATTTCACGTGCAAGTTCCAGATGGTCTTTATGCAGCAACACAGAGCTTGGTTTATTCGGGTCTGCATAAGGATTATCGAATAATCCGATGTCAAATTTTATTCTCAGAATTCGTCGAACTGCCTGGTCAATTACTTTTTCTGAAATTTTATCTTGTCGAACTAATCGTGACAGATTATTCAGATAGCATCGGCTGCTCATTTCCATATCAATTCCGGCGAGCAGGGCTTTCTTGCCTGCCTGTGTCTCATCTATAGCAATGCCGTGCGGTATAAGTTCTCTTACTGATGTATAGTCGCTGACGACAAAACCATCGAATCCCCATTCGCCTCGCAATATATCGGTTAGCAGAAAGCGACTTGCTGTTACAGGTACACCGCTGATTTCGTTAAAGCCGCTCATTATCGTTGCGGCTCCCGCCTGCACACCGGCCTGGAATGGCGGCAGATATATTTCTCTAAGCGTTCGCTGCGAAATTTCACAGGTATTATAATCTCTTCCACCTTCCGCTGCACCGTAGCCGGCATAATGTTTTAAGCAGGCCGCAACTTTATCCGGCCCGAACAAGCCATCTCCATATCCTTGAAGTCCTCTTACTTTTGCCTGAGCCATCAGCGATGCAAGATACGTATCTTCCCCAAACCCTTCAGCAATTCTTCCCCAGCGAGCGTCTCTTGCAATATCAACCATCGGAGCAAAGACCCAGTCAATGCCATCTGAGCGTGATTCTTTTGCTGAAACAGCTGCTACTTTTTCCGCCAGTTTCGGATTCCAACTTGCTGCCTGGCCGAGCGGTATTGGAAAAACGGTTTTATAGCCGTGAATGGTGTCGAAGCCGAAAATCAATGGAATTCCCAGCCGACTTTTTTCGACGGCGATTTTCTGCAGTTTATTACGCAAGATTATGTCGGTAATACCAAGAAACGAACCAACATTTCCCTTTTGCACCAGTTTCAGAATTGAGTCCTGTCCTCCATCGCGGCTTTGGTACATCTGGCCAATCTTTTCTTCGAGCGTCATTTTTTGTAAGAGTTCTTCAACTTTTTTTTCTGTTGTAAGCCCGACAGCAAAAACATTCTGGGCAGCAGACAAGATTGATAATGAAAGCAGGAAGGATAAAAGTTTAATGCGGATTTTCATAATTTTTCTCCAAAGCCAGACCCAAGCAAAATGATGTTGTTAATCTATTAGACTTTAGAAGATTAAATTATCTGTGTTATTGCGTCAATGCTATTTTTGCGCATAAAAAAAGCCAGATTCTAACAAACAACAGAATCTGGCTTCGGAGGAGGGTGATGAAAAGCAAATAAAAATAAAATACCAATCTTCAAATACAAAATATCAAGATTACACCAAGGTGCCGATTTCACTTCCCCATATAGATACATAATCGAATATATGACGGCTGTTTCTTTAGAAAAAATTCAGGAAAAAACCACTTGCTGTATACCCTTAATTGTGCGTTTAGCATCAAAAAATATCGGTTTCCTGTGTCATTTTTACGAAAATCGCCAAATTTCGGCTAAAAACCTACTTAATTTACGCTTGATAAACTGGAATTGTTCTCATATTCTAACCATTATGCTGTTATTTCTTAATTTATTTTTTTAGAGAGAAACGATTATGAATGGCAAAATCACAATTGCTGACCTGGCAGAGGCCAAACTTGGGAACAGGAAAATTTCTGTTGTCAGCTGCTATGACTACACAACAGCACAACTTATTTCCCAAACGGATGTCGAAATGATAATAGTTGGCGATTCAGCTGCTCAGGCCGTTCTCGGCTTTGATTCGACACTTCCTGTAACGATGGATTTTATGGTCGCCATAACTGCCGGCGTTCGGCGGGGGGCTACAAACGTATTTTTGGTTGCCGATATGCCGTTTTTATCCTATCAGGTCGGCAGAAACGAAGCGATTAAAAACGCCGGACGATTTGTCGTCGAAGCCGGTGTCCAGATGGTAAAAATCGAGGTTAATATTGCGCATCTTGATGTTATAAAAGCAGTTAGCGATGCTGGCATAGCTGTTATGGCTCATATTGGCATAAAGCCGCAGAGTATTGGCAAAATTGGCCGATTCAAGGCGGAAGCTACCACAGCAGAAATGGCTACGGAATTGATAACGCTCGCCACAAAAGCTGTTGATGCCGGCGCAAATTCACTCCTAATCGAAGGCGTAGCTGCTGAAGTAGCTGAAATTATTACCAAACGCAGTCAGGTTCCTGTAATCAGCTGCGGCTCGGGAGTTGGCTGTGATGGCCAGGTATTAATTGCTCCTGACATTCTCGGCTTGTCCCATGGCCGATATCCGAAGTTTGCAAAAAGTTATAGTAATTTTGCAGAAGCTACAATTGAAGCCATAAAAAAATATAGTAAAGAAATAAAATCCGGCGAATTTCCTGACGATGGTCATAGCTATCATATGAAGCCCGGCCAACTCGAACAGCTGCAAAAACTAATGAAAGAACACGGTTTTGAATTTTGAGTTAAGGAAGTCATCATTCTTAATTCTAAATGGTACCTCTGAAAATGTCATTGCGAGGAGTGAAACGACAAAGCAATCTCTGTTATTGCTTCAAAGGCAAGATTGCTTCGCTGCGTTCGCAATGACAGAACGTATTTTTAGAGGTTACCTTATTAATTGCTGGCAAACCCCATACCTAAAGCCAAAATCTGGCTTTATATTGCAAGTTGTGTTTTTTTGCTTTTTATAGCCGAATACCTGAATGAAACATAACATATATTATGGGACGTTAGTTGTGATGTGTTTTTCAAGGGGTTTTATTCAAACAGTTGTTTCAATGGTTTGATTTATCGATGTTTTAAATTGGTTTTAATGCCAACAGTGGTTGGTTTTTTTGTGTTTTGGTCATTTCGACCGGAGGACTGCAAAGCAACCCGGAGTGGAGAAATCTATTTTATTAAAGAGATGATTTTTGAGTTATTAAAAGCCGTTTTCACCCAGTTAGAATAGAAGACCAAAAACCTTATGGGATTTAGATGAGGGAACTCGCAGGTTTTACGTGGCTTATTTCTAACAGGATTCACGCAAAGCTATGGGTTTGCCAAGTATTTCGTAATGCAAAATCGCTTTCTTTAAGCTGTCTTGGTCTTCATAATCAGTTAACAGCCCAGAAATGCCTTCCTGTGGAGCCGTTGTTTTCAATGTTTCGACTCTTTTGCCCCTTAATGGTTTTTTCGCAGCCATATCAGCAATGTTTGACTGCGGCTTGAGTTTGGTCTTCTTAGTTTGAGCATATTTGGTTTTGGTGCTGCGATTTTGATTCTCCGGCTGATTTGCCTTAATAAACGTGGCTATATTTTTGTGTAAACCGGCTCTTAACGCCTGCTTTTGCACTTGGCGGTTTTGTGGTGGTTGCTGTTGTTCGTCATCTTCCTGCTCTTGCCTGCTGAGCTTATTCGCTTTTGCCTTTGCCAAACTTCCGACGGCGTAGATAACACCCATTATCACAAAGATAAGGATTTGCATCCAGCCATCGGCTTCATTGCCGCGGGCAAGAAAAATCACTTTTGCCAAAAGATAATTCATAATTGTTTAGTTTATCATCTGCGGAAATTTTAATATCCGCTTACTTTTATTCTTTCTTTTTCGGCTTTGCGATGGATTCTCGCATTGATGTATCAGCACTTATATTTTTCATACGATAGTAATCCATAATGCCAAGATTTCCTTTTTTGAAGGCCTCAGCCATAGCGAGCGGCACTTTCGATTCGTTTTCTACGACCATAGCTCTCATTTCCTGCTC
>JAGLSG010000072.1 GCA_023135865.1 Planctomycetota bacterium
TGGTAAAGTGCAGCTCATAATCATATTCGCCTTCGGCTAAATCACAATCTTTTGTTGTGTAGCTTCTACAAATTTTTGGCCGTTTATCGTATATCTGGCATTTGTAATCTTTTTCAGATAGGTGCCTGCATTTGTTTTTTATATTGACATACCAGTCGCCATCTTCCATGAAAACTGTTGTGTCTTTATGGCATAGATACCATCTTATGTCATCATAATCTTCTTTGTCTTCGGGCGTTTCAATCGGCAGGGCAAAATATCTGCAGCATAATCCGCTGCATTTGTTGCATAAATTCTTCTTAGCCATTACAGAGTATCCTTACGAATGAGCAATCACAAATTTAAGTATCACAAGCAACGAACTATAAGCTATTGAGTGCTAATCGTCAAGAAATGGTGGCCGGCGAACACTGTTTTCATAGCAGGTCATATAGTCTTTGATTGGATGATACGGAAATGCCATTTTATGAATTTGGTCAAAGACCGTATTAAATGCAAAATTTATTTTGCGGTAGAGCCCGATAAAAATCGTGAAAAAAGAAAAAGAAAAAGCAAATACAAAAAAAAATTAGAAAAGCCGATATTTTATCTATATACACTAAACTCCCCAGATTAACATAGCCGATAATTGGTATTAGTTAATGGATTGATAATTTAGCGGAGATTTGAGTTATGGATACTTTAGTTGAACAGCGTAGAGAGAATAGAACGGATCTTTCATGGCCGGTTAGCGTTTGGCTGCCTGAAGCGAACAGATTTTTTAATGGCAAAAGCTCCAATATAAGCAAGACGGGCGTTTTGTTTACTGTCCCGCTCACTGTGCCTGTTCGTAAGGGCAATATTGTGGAAATAAATTTTCCACGAACTTCGGCTCTCGCTGAGCAAAAAGGTCAATATGCTCGTATAAAAAGCGGTAAAGTCGTGAGAGTTAACCGTGAAAATATGGTAAAGGATGCAAGTATTGGCGTTGCTGTCCAATTTGATTAATTTTGCATCGTTTTTTACAGACAATTACCGGCAGCTAGAACTGCTGGTTTGACAGGTCGGCTAGAAGAAAATCGCTGGTGGCTCGTAACAGCCACCAGCTTTTTTCGTTTGCACAGCGGCCAGGCAGCGGCGGGTGGTTACGCTTGACACATATTATTGCACATCGTATTATTTGTAGCGTCTAATCAAAAAAGTCATAAAATTTTTGGAGCCACTGAAATGGTCAAGCCGAAAAAAAACTGGGAAAAACACCTTGCTGGGCAGCCCAATGCTCTTGCTGTGGATTTTGTGGAATCGCTTTCCTATGATAAGCGGCTCTACAAATATGATATTGTCGGCTCGATTGCACACGCCCAAATGCTCGCCGAGCAAAAGCTGATTACCAAATCTGAATTCAGTCAGATTAAAAACGGCTTAATTGAAATTGGCGAAAAAATCAGCGACGGCAAATTCAAGTTTGATAAAACCTATGAAGATATTCATATGGCTATTGAAGCGGCACTTGTGGCAAAAATTGGTGATGCGGGAAAAAAACTGCATACCGGAAGAAGCCGTAATGACCAAGTGGCTACTGACATTCGGCTTTGGATGCGGGACGAAATAGAAATTCTGCAAACAAAAATAACGCTTTTTCAAAAAGCGTTTGTCAAATTGGCAGACAAATACAATGAAGACTTGATGCCGGGTTACACACATTTTCAGCGGGCTCAGCCAATAGTTATTGCTGCGTATCTGTTAAATTTTGTTGAGCAGTTTGAGCGTGATTTTATTCGGCTTGGAAATTGCAGCGAATTATTAAATGTTTCGCCTCTTGGCTCAGGGGCGATAGCCGGCTCGACTTTGCCATTAAATCGCATTAGCACAGCAAAGCAACTCGGCTTTTCCGCAGTTAGTCGAAACAGTATCGATTCAATTAGTGACAGGGATTTTGCAGCTGAATTTATTTTCGATTGCTCGCTCATCGCAATGCATCTTTCGCGGCTGGCTGAAGACTGGATAGTATATTCTTCGAATGAATTTGGATTTATCAGGATTGATGACAGTTTCTGCACATCTTCGAGTATGATGCCGCAAAAGCGAAACCCGGATATGCTGGAACTGATTCGCGCAAAAACAGGTTCCGTTTACGGCTCGCTGATTGCAATGCTGACTATCTTGAAAGCTCAGCCGACCGGCTATAATCGTGATTTGCAGGAAGACAAAATTCATATTTTCTCAGCTGATGATACGGTGAGTGCTTCACTGGATTTGATTAGAGAAATTGCATTGAATACAAAATTTAATACGAAAAAAATCTCAGCAAATATAAACGCCGGTTTTCTCGATGCAACATCTCTTGCCGAGTATCTGGTCGAAAAAGGTGTTGCTTTTCGTCATGCACATGGAATCGTGGGAGAATTGGTTACGTATTGCGAAAAGCAGAATAAATCGCTTGCCGAACTTAAGCTGGATGAATTCAAAAAGTATTCAACTGCAATAGAAAAAGATGTTTACTCCTGGCTTGGTGCGGAAAATGTTGTAAACAAATATGTCAGCGAAGGGGCAGCTGGTAAAAAACAGGCAAAGGAACAAATCGCATTTTGGAACCAGCAGCTGGCTAAAAGATGAGTGCGAATGAAGATGCAATAACCAATTGGTTTGCCGGCCAGCGTAAATTGGCCAAATCAGATTTCCCAATTGGTATTGGCGATGATATGGCCCAAATCCGCCTCGCCAAAGATACTTCTGTTCTTATTACCACCGATATTTTACTGGAAGGTGTGCATTTTGATTTTGCAACTGCAACTCTGAAACAAATCGGCTACAAAGCAATGGCGGTCAGTATTAGTGATTGTGCGGCAATGGCGACGATTCCTATTGCTGCGGTGGTTTCAGTTGGATTACCAAAAGGTTTTGGTCAAAGGCAATTAAAACAACTGCACGCTGGAATTATATTGGCTGCTGACAAATTCAATTGCAAACTTATCGGGGGCGATATTGCCGGCTGGAAAACGAAAAAACCATTTGTGATAAATGTGGCAATGCTAAGCAAGCCGGCTGCAAACAAGCCGGTAAAACGTTCAGGAGCCAAAGTGGGTGATTGTATTTGTGTAACCGGCTCGCTGGGCGGCTCGGGCGAAAGTCCTGATTACAAACATTTGACATTTGAGCCGAGAGTCAAAGAAGCAATAGAAATTGCAAAAATGGTAACTATCAATGCAATGCTCGATATTAGTGATGGTCTTAGCAGCGATTTGAACAGAATTTGCAGGCAAAGCGGTGTTGGTGCAATTATAAATGCAGAAGATATTCCAATTTCACCGCAGGCGGTTCGACTAAGCTCACCGCAGGCAAAAAAAAACAAAGAGCCGTTAAAAGCAGCGCTTAATGACGGCGAAGATTTTGAATTACTGTTTACCTTATCCACAAAAGATTGCGAAAAATTGTTGAAGAACTGGAACAACAAAACAGCAATTACAAAAATTGGCGAAATTACTAATACAAATAAAATGCAAATAAAAACCGCAGATGGTAAAATTAAAAATTTGGAAATCAGCGGTTACGACCACTTGAAAATATGAATATAAAAATTACATCTAAATCTCCTGAAGATACAATTGAGTTTGGCAGGAAAATCGGCTCGCAACTAAAAGGTGGAGAAGTTATAGCTATTTGCGGACAATTGGGCAGCGGCAAAACCCATCTTATTAAAGGTATCGCAGCTGGAGCAGGAGCGAAAGATAGTAATAGTGTAAACAGCCCAACATTTGTGCTTGTCAATGAGTACAAAGGCCGATTGGATGTTTATCATATAGATGCCTATCGCCTGAATTCTGCGAGCGAATTTGAAATGCTCGGTTTCGACGATTTTTGCTATCCGCAATCGGTGGTTCTAATAGAGTGGGCGGATAAAGTCAAATCTGTTTTGCAGCAGATAAATTGTATCGAAGTGGAACTATCACACGCCGGCCAAACCGAACGAAAAATACATATCACAAATATGCCGGATTACATTAGTTGTTAATCACCGCCTTGTCTGCCAAATTTGGAAATTCATCGAATATTTCTTACACTTTATAAAGAGCAGAGAATTTAAATTACTCTATGTTTTCGGACGTAAAAATTTAAGTTTCTTCTATTTTTGGGCTGGCTGAATATGGTTTTTTGTACATTTTTGGCCTATCCGTGGCGATTTAAGTGTTCTTATTCGGTATGAGGGTGAATAAAAAGTTAAGCTCTATTCGGATTGAGACGATACGGCGGACAGGTGAAAAACTGACTTTTGTCGAATAATATATTCTAGCCGAACCTTGGATAAACTGAATTTTTATTATTGAAAAGGGTAGGGTAAAAAAATGAGAGCAAAAAGTGGTTTCACATTAGTAGAAGTTTTGATTGTAGTTGTCATTCTTGGTATTCTTGCAGCTGTTGTTATTCCTCAGTTTTCGGATGCAAGCACCGAAGCAAAAGAATCAAGCGTTAAGACGAATTTGCAGTTGATGCGTTCACAAATTGCACTGTACAAGATTAGAAATAGTGACAGCTTGCCACCTACCACTGACTTTGCAGTTTTCAAAGCAGCTATGGTACCAGACTACATCCAGGCAATTCCTGAAAATCTGTACAACAGCGATAATACAGTTCGCTTTGAAAGCGGCGCTAGTACAGCTGGAGCTGGTACTGAGGGCTGGGTTTTGAATACCGATACAGGTGTTTTTCAGGCCAATGATAGCAGTGAACACGCCGCATGGTAAAAATGAATTTATGTATCCAGCGATGATGGGCAGCTGGAGGAGATAGAAATGGGCTGACTGTGCTTAGCTATGCCTGAGCCGTTCAGCCCTTTTTCATTTTTTAATTATTATTAAACTATGAATTACAAACAAAAAAAACGATACAGAGCATTTTCTCTCGCGGAGGCAATGCTTGCAATGGTCATATTGGCTGCTGCAGCTTCCAGCATATTACTGCCATTTGCCTCAGGAGCAGCTGTGCGAGCTGAAGGAACCCATAGAACACTCGCTGCCAAATTAGCATCTGATTTAATGGAAGAAATTGTCGCTGCAAATTTAAATGGCGTAAACATAATAGATTATTATGGTACATATCCAGACGAGCAGCAGGGCGATATTGAAGATGCAAGCGGAACGAAGTTTACAGAGTTGAGTACAGGTTTTATTTATGCCAATTTTAGTAGAAGTGTAATTTGTGAATCTGTCTCCGGTAAGCCATTTTTAATAATTGCTATTGTTTCGGTGAAATATAACGAAGATGAATTAGTGAGTTTGAGTAGATTGATTAGCCAATAATGATTTCAAAAGAAACAAAACATTTTAATAAAAATGGATTTACGCTGGCTGAATTGCTTGTCGCTTTAATGGTTACGAGCATAATTCTTTCAGCTGTAGCTGCGCTTGCGTTTGCGATTAGCTCGGCAAATGATAGCAGTAATGACACGGCTCAAAAACAATCGCAACTGCGAAGTGCAACACTTCGTATTTCGGAACTGATAAAATATAGCAGGCTTGTAGAAGCGGCTTCTGAGAATGAAATAACACTTTGGAAGACAGATACAGATGGTGATGGACAAATTGATAATGACGAGAGGGTATATCTTGGAAGTGCTGACATAATTTATCTAATTCCACAGTGCAGCAACGTGCAGTTTGCTTTGTATCCTTCGGGCGATGTGAGTAACGCTAAACTTGTGAGTATATCGTTTGATTTGGAAGAAGAT
>JAGLSG010000073.1 GCA_023135865.1 Planctomycetota bacterium
GATAATTTTGGTGAATGAATATGAAAAAAACAAAATTAGAAATACAAAGTAATCATAATAATAAGTCAGCAGTGGCGCTGCTTGCTGTGTTGCTTATCGTTATGGTGATAACGATTTTGTCGCTTGGTTTTTTGGCGAGAAGCGATGTTGAACTTACCTGCGGTCAAAATATGATACTTAGGGCACAAATGGATTATCTTGCTGAATCAGGACTTGAACATGCTCGTAGCTTAATACTACCTAATCCGCCAGACCATAATCTTGAATCTTGGACATGGACATCGCAGATAGTCCCGGACAGTAATGATTATTATTCTGTTGAGGTTACTCTTCCTCCGCTCGTTGACCCGTGCGACCCTAACGTATGCGATTATGAAATAACCTCTATTGCCTACAGAGAAATAGAAGAGGACGGAGAAACAATCAGAATCGGTCGAAGTTTCTTAAAAGCCGAACTTCGTGTTGATCCTAACGCAGCTGACCCCAATGCAGAAGCATTTTTCACAAGTATCAGAAGATAATCTCTTGTTGGAAAAACAATATTTATCGGTCTTTGCGCCAAGGCCAAACAAAATTCCACAATTGTTAAATTTTCCGATTACCTCGTTTATTTCAACTATTGTCCAAAAGGTTTGCCTGTTCACTTCAGATTGCTTTGACGGTTATATCAATTTTGCTGATATTGGTTGTGTAAAAGGCGAATTTTGACGCTTTTATCACCCTCGAAGATTACATAATCGGCCAATTCAGCTTTGCTGCAAATGCTGTTTATAATATCTGGGTTTTAGCGGCTAAATGCTTGATTTGTTGCAGGTTAAGGCGCTAAGCCAACAGGACGAAAAAAGAAGAGTAACAGCGCAAATGCGCCCGAATACTTTATTTAGGACGTTTGGAATGAGAATTAAAAACAGCGGATTTACTCTGATAGAGATTTTGATTGTGGTAATGATAATTGCCATTGCTGCAATGATTGCTGTGCCAATGATGACATCTGCTGCATCGGTTCAGGTTCGTTCGGCAGCAAATTTGATAGCCGCTGATTTGGAGTACGCCAAAAGTATGGCGATGAGCAGACAGAAAATATACTACGCTGTGGTTTTCGATGAATCAAACGAGAGTTATCAAATTGAGGACCCAAATGGAATAATTGAACACCCGGTGAAAAGGGAATCACTATATAAGATAAACTTCAGCACCGATAGTCGACTGAATAAAGTTGATATTGTTGATGTTGATTTTGATGGTTCCTATGAAATCAGATTTGATTATATGGGTGAACCAAAAATCAGCGACGGCACTGGCCTTCAAACGCAGGGCGTTATTAATCTGTGTGCAGGTGAAACTAATATTACGATTGAGGTTGAGCCGGTTACAGGATTTATTTTGATAAATTGATAAGCTGTTGCAAGAGACAACAGCAAATGGAAAAACAATGATTGCGTGGAAACTTAAAACTCGAAATCATAGCCCGATTGGTTTGGATATTGGCCATGATTCTATAAAGATGATTCAGCTGACAGCGAGCGGTGGACGCATAGGTGTTCTCGCTGCGGATAAAGTTAAAATCGATTCAGGTTTAGGCAATGACGCTGAGCAAAGGCGGGATTTTGTCGTTTCAGCAGTTGAACAAATGCTAAGTAAAGGCGGCTTTCGAGGAAAAAGTGTCGTTAGTTGCCTTGCTAATGATGAGTTGAAAATAACCAGTTTGCGATTGCCGCAGACAGATGATGGTGAAACACAACTGGCACTGGAAAAAGAGGTAAGTCAGCGATTTGGATTGGACCCGGATAAGGATACGGTCAAATATATGTTGGCTGGAGATGTTAAGCAGGCAGATGAAGTAAAAAATGAGCTGATACTTTTTGCAACAGACAGCGATACAATAAAAAATCATATCGATTTGCTGGAACAAGTCCAGTTGCGGCCGGTAGCAATCGATACAATTCCGTGTGCTTTGTTTAGAAGTTTTAACCGTTCACTAAGACGGCAGGAAGATATGGAAAACACGGTTGTTTTTATGGATGTTGGAAGTCATTTTACTACCGTTGTGTTTGGCCGCGGCGAGCAGATTTGTTTTATTAAACAGATACCAATCGGCGGCGAAAAATTCAATTTGGAAATTGCATCCAAACTCGGAGTTACTGTCGAAGAAGCTGAAATACTAAGACGTAAATTGCGAAAGGAAAGAGCAGTTAATTCCACCTCTGGTTCAGGCGAATTGCAAAGCGAGCAGGCAAACTTTGATGATGGACAGTGGCTTGATGCCTCAATGCGGCAGGTGGTAGTGGATGCTTTGACGAGTGTTTCTGAAGAACTCGCAAAGGAAATATCGCTCTGCTTTAGGTACTACACAGTAACTTTCAGAGGCAAACGTGTTGAAAGAGCAGTTTTTGCAGGCGGCCAGGCCTATGAAAATATTCTGCTCAATGTTTTGAAACGACAATTGACGGTTGATATTGAATTAGCTCAGCCGCTTAGAGGGTTTGATATGTCGCAGCAGGCAAGCATTCATTTTGACAGCGACAGAAGAGGGCTGCTTTGCGAATGGGCTGTAGCTGTTGGTCTTAGTTTGAAGGGTTGGCAGAACTAATGGAAAATAAAAATTCCAAAACGATAATTACCAGCGAAATTGATTTTCTTCCGCAATGGTATAAGAGCGGCAGGCGAAAAAGCATTAGCTATCGTGTGCAGTACATTGCGATAGGATGCGTGTTTATGCTTATGCTGATTTGGAATTTTTATGCCGTTGCGAAAATTGCAAATGCCCAAAAAAAAGTGGAAGAAAACGTTTTAATAATCAATGCTCAATTGCCGATTTCAGATGAATTTGCAAAGCTGCAAAGCGAAAAAACCAATCTGCAAAGGATGGCTGATGTGCTTGGAAAAATAGATTCTAAAATTGATGTTTCGGCAGTTCTCGCAGAGATGAGTTTCCTGACTAATGAAGAAATAATACTCGATAAAATCGAGTTTAATGCTGATGGATTTGGTTTGCCCAAAGCCAGCGGCAAATCAAAGCGGTTCAAAGCTTCAAACAGTAAAACCAAGTTTCAGAATGAAAAAATATTTGGTGATGTTAGATTTAAAATTTTAATAAGTGGCGTAGGTCAGCAAACTTGCGATGTGGCAAGATTTGTTACTAAGCTGGAGGATTCGCCATATTTTTGTTTGGTTGAGCCGTCGTTCTCGCAAACTAAAAAAACAAAAACTGTAGCCGGATTTTCAAAGCCGAATAGTCGGCTAAATGGCTTTCAGATAGCGTGTTATCTTGCAAATTATCAGGATGTATCTAATGGTTTTGCGAAAAAATAGAGGACTTTTTTGATGCTGTCTCTTTCAAGACAACAGATTGTTATTTTTTGTGCAGCTGCGGCGATGGTTGGCGGATTTTTTCTGCTTAGATATTTGCCGCTGCAAAAGAAATTCAAAGCGGTTGAGCAGATGAGAATTTCTCAGCAGAGAACTATTGAGGAAATTTCGGCTAAGAGTAAACAAATGCCTGTATCAAAAGAGCAATTGTTCCAGCTGCAAAATAAAGTTGGAAATTATCAGGCGGCTGTTCCGCAGCAAAGGCAGCTTGGCAGTTTTCTCGATACGGTTACGGATTTGATGAATGAGAATAATCTAAAAGAAGCTCTCGTTTGGCCGGATAAGGAAATTGAATTGAAGGAAATAAATTGTATTCCGCTGAATATTCAGTGCAAAGGCGGCTTGGTAGATATTTTTGATTTTTATAAGCAGCTGCAAAGTATGGATAGAGCTGTTCGTATTGAGCAGGTTACGCTCGTCAATGATAAAAATTTCAAAGGCGAACTGAGTATGCAGGCAAAAGCAATTATTTATTACTGCCGAAAGGCAGGATAGAGCATAGAAAGAATTGGGAAATGGCAAAAGGTACCAAAAATAATAACGGCAATATTATGAATCAGCTCGTAGCGGATAAGCAAAAAGTTGTTATGGCTTTGTGCCTTGTTTCTGTGATGGTTTTTATGTGGGTCAGAGTGCTTAGCGGAAAAGGCACGAATAGTGCTGAAGCTGCGGCAAAAAAGAATCAGCTTAGCAGTCAGCAAAACAGCGAAATTAAAATTTCCTTTGTGGAACTGCCAAAGGTTACAGGAAGAAATGATGTTTTAAGCAGAGATTTATTTACGCAGGGTAAAGGACGATTGAGCAGTTCAAAAAACAATAATGAAAAAATTAACCTGGAAGCGATTTTGTCAGGCGAACAGGAGCAGGCATTTATAAATGACAGGTTACTTGTAGCAGGCGATAAATTCGCTGTTTCAGAAGATGGCGGCGAAAAGGAATATGAAGTAATTGAAATTACACAAAATACGGTTCTCTTAAAATGTGGCGAAACAGAAATAACTTTGAGGCTTGAATAGCAGGGCAGGAGCAAAAAAAATGTGGAATAATAAAAATGCAAATATAAAAAAACGAATTAGATATATTCTGCTGGTCTGTGGTTTTATCCTGGCGGTTACAGTTAGTGTTAGCTCAGCTGAAATCACAGAGAATGCGGTTCACTCTATCACTTTCAAAGAGAATACGGAAATTACGGATGCTCTCCGATTGCTGGCGGTTAAATATAACAAAAATATTGTTCCATCTGCCGAGGTTGCAGGGCAATTAACGTTTACACGTCTTTTTGATGTAACTTTTAAAAATGCTATCAATGCGGTTCTGGGCGACAAATTCAAATACGACCAGCAGGGAAATTTAGTAAAAGTATATAGTGCTGATGAATACGAAATAGTCAGATACGATAAAGATAGAATTACTCATAAAGTTTTTACGCTTTATTACATAAGTGCAGCTGAAGCGAAGAAGTTGATTTCTCCGCTGCTTAGTAGTGTGGGAAAAATCGAGGCAACTAATGCCGCTGAAATCGGCGTGCCTGTTAGTGAAACTATCAGTTCTACTTCCACCGGCGGCGATACTACAGCGATGAACGATACAATTGTGGTTTATGATTTTCCTGAGAACATTAAAAAAGCTGAAAAGATAATTGCTTCAATTGATATAAGGCCAAAGCAGGTTTTGATTGAAGCAACTATTCTAAGTGCCAAATTAACCGAAGATACACAATTTGGTATTGACTGGGGGATGCTTCAGGAGACAGCAGTAAGTTCATTGTCAGGTGTTACACGCGGCACTTCGTACCTGGCTTCTGTTGCTGGTACATCCAGAGCAACAAAAACAACTGGACTCACAGTTGGCCTTGCGATTGACGATGTAGCTGCATTTATCAGAGCTGTTGAAGAAGTTACCGATGTAACTATTCTGGCTAATCCAAAAATATTGGCAGTTAATAAGCAGCTTGGCCAGGTTTATATCGGAACGAAAGTAGCGTATGAATCTCAAACCACTCAATCAGATGGCGGCCTTGTTACGACAAAAGTCGAATTTCTTGATACCGGCACGAAACTTTCGTTCAGGCCTTATATCGGTGACGATGGCTATATCAGAATGGATATTCATCCCAAGGATAGTTCTTCGGTAGCGGGTAGTGCCGGGCCTGACGAAACCTCAGCAGAATTAGTAACAAATATAATTGTCAAAGACGGTCAAACCATAGTTATTGGCGGCCTTTTTAGAGATGAAGTTACAACAAAGCGGACACAAATTCCTATGTTTGGTGATTTGCCTTTTGTTGGAGCTGCTTTTAGAGGTACTTCCGATGAAACCAAGCGTCATGAAGTAATGGTTCTATTAACGCCGCATATCATATCCGAGCCAGGCCAGACCCAAGGCGATGAAAGGGCTGAAGATGTGGCTCGAAAAAGATTTGGAGCAAAAGATTCCTTGCAATGGCTCGGAAGGGCAAGGTTGGCTGAAGACCGTTATGCCAAAGCAGCACAATATTATGTTGAAGGTAATGACTCTGCGGCACTTCGAGAAGTTAAATTGGCTCTTGAAATTCGTCCGACTTATCTTGAGGCAATTCGTCTAAAAGAAAGAATTATACTCAAGACCGAGCCGGAAAAGGCCGTGAAAAACGAAAGAATTGTTTTAAGCGATATTGACCAGAAAGAATCGAGTAAATGGCGCAGAATTGATTGAGGATTTTGGTTTGCGAACTGAAGGTAAATTAAATTTGTTTGTTTTGATTGTTGTGATGTGCAGCTTGTCTGTGTGCGGACTGGCTGTGTGGCAAGATTCTGGCGTAGGAGTGGGTGTGCGGCTGTTATTGGCTGCATTGATGACTGCAGGTGTGATTTGGCTTAGCTTGAATTGGCTGAAGCTGGTCGGGGAAATCACATCTATAGTCAGTTGCTTCGGACAAAAGCAATCTGCTCGCAAAAACCCCAAGAGTTTATCCGATTGGCTTGGCCTGACAGGTGTTGATGGAATTTCTCAAGTAGTAAATGAACAGCTCAACAATAACGATGGCCTGACAGGGAAACTGAAAGAGCAAATCAGAGATTTACAAATCCAGATTCAGCTTTCGCAGCGACAGAAAAATAATACAGAAGCTATTATATATAGTATTAACGATGCGGTGCTTGTTATCGATGAGCTGGATAGAGTTTTGATGGCTAATGGTGAAGCTGGTAAAATTTTCGGATTCGATTTTAGAAATTCACGATATAAATCGATTGACGACCTGATTTCTGACAACAACAGCGAACATAAAGAATTTGTGAATTTTCTAAGACAAAGCCGTCAAAATAAGGCATCGCACACAAGGCGTGAAATCGAATTTCTAATTGAAGACAGGATGAGAAGTTTTGATTGCATTATTTCCTGCGTTTATGATTCCAAAGAACAGATTTCAGCGGTGGCTGCGGTTTTACACGACGTTACGCGGGAAAAAGAAATCTCGCAAATGAAAAATGATTTTGTCAGCCATGTTTCGCACGAATTGAAAACGCCGCTTGCTTCTATTACCGCTTATTCGGAAATGCTCGTCGATGGCGAAGCGGACAACGAGCAAACAAAAAAAGAATTTTATGGCGTTATTCAAAGTCAGGCAAAAAGACTGAATGCACTGATTGAAGATATTTTGAATGTTTCACGAATAGAATCCGGCTTGATAAAAGTGAAAAAAGAGCCGGTCAGCTTGACTATACTAATAGAAGAGCAGCTTCAAATGATAAAGGGCTTCGCTGAGGAAAAGGATATTGAAGTTGTTGGTCAAAATCCGATTGTTTTCGACCAGGTGTATGCTGACAAGGATATGCTCCAGCAGGTAATTGTTAATCTGCTCAGCAATGCGGTTAAATATACGCCGGCAGGGGGAAAGGTAAATATTGAAACCGAAGTTGATGCAATCGAAAATCTTGTGCGAGTAAGCGTAATTGATACCGGTGTTGGAATAGCGGAAGATGAAGTCGAGCATGTGTTTGATAAATTTTACCGCGTAGAAGCAAACAAAGCACAGGCAAAAGGTACAGGGCTGGGATTGAATCTTGTCAAACAGATAGTTGAAAAAGTGCATAGTGGAAAAGTATTTGTTAAAAGCCAGCGAGGCGTGGGAAGTACATTTGGTTTTGAACTGCCCCTTGCAGGAACTAATAGTGAAAAAGTTAAAAGTGAAATGGTAAGACGATAAGTCGTATTGGTGGAGGCAAAAAAATGGCGGGAAAAAAAGTTCTGGTTGTGGATGATGAAATACATATTGTTCATGTGGTTGCAATAAAGCTGCGTAATAACGGCTATGATGTTACGACCGCTTGCAATGGGGCAGAGGCACTTGAACTTGCCCTGCAAAACAAGCCGGATATGGTTGTTACTGATTTTCAAATGCCGGTTATGACCGGCTTGGAACTTATCAAGCAGCTTCGTGGAAATGAGCTAACAAAAGATGTGCCGGTTGTTATGCTAACAGCAAGGGGTTTTGCAATTGAAGACGAACAGAAAGAGGATTTGAAAATATCGGAGTTTATCAGTAAGCCCTTTAGTCCAAAAGAGTTACTGAGAAACATTGAAGATATTCTCTATAATAATGCAGTCAAAAATGAGGATGCTGAAATTAATGTCGGTTAGTAAGGGTGATTGTTTGATGTTTGAGTTTTAATGGAGGTTGTGTTGGATACGATTGGAGAAAAATTAAGTTTATCGCAATTGCAGCAGTTGAAGCAGTTCGGGGAAATGATAAATGAACTCGGCGCTAATTTTGCTATTTGCAATGCTGCGGGAGAAATACTTCTTCGTTGTGAAAAGAGCGGCTTTGGTAGTGATGAAAATTTAATTATTGCAAATTGCTTGGAAAGTATTCAAAAATATTCTGTAAATAAAATGCAATCAGGAAGCGGGCTGTTAATAAGTGATAATAGATTTTTGTCTGCTGTTATTAAGCCGGAGAATGATACGTCGGCGGTAGCAGCTATAGTGGATATGGGTGAAAATAAAATTAGTAGTGATAAAATAGAAAATACAATTCCAGCTAAAATGCTTGTCATTCTGGCGGAGAAACTTCAAATCGCAGCACAAAGCGAAAAGCAGTTCGAGATGATAGGTACCGAACTCTCGCAGGTTTATGAAGAATTGGTATTGTTGCATAAATTAAGTACCAATATGAAAGTTACTGAAACGGATGCCAATTTTTTGCAGATGGCTTGTGATAGCTTGACTGATATTGTCCTTGTTGAAGGTATAGCGATACTGCTGGAAAAAAATATAGATGGCGAAAAGCGTTTAGTGCTTACAGCTGGTTCTGGACTTATAGATATAAATGAGCAGGCAGTAGCTACATTGCACGACAGATTGCTCGATGAAATAAACAGCGGTAAAGAAGCACTGCTTGATAGCGAAGTCGATTCGCCTTTCAAATACAGATGGCCGGAGGAAATAAAAAATATAATTGCTGTTCCATTGTGCGGCAGGGAAAAAGCATCGGCTGACGGCGAATGGGGAAATCATAACGAAGATTCAGTGATTGGACTTATGGTGGCAGTAAATAGAATAGACAAGCCGGATTTTGATAGTACCGATGTCAAACTTTTCAATTCAGTGGCAAACAGCTGTGCGGTCTTTGTAGAGAACGGCAGATTGTTTGGCGATTTGAAAGATTTGTTTATCGGTTCGCTAAAAGCGTTGACAAACAGTATCGATGCGAAAGATAAATATACACGCGGTCATTCTGAAAGAGTGGCTTTCATTTCAAAATGGATTGCGGAAAAGCTGGATTTAAGTGAAGAGAAAATCCACAAAATTTATCTCGCCGGTCTATTGCACGATATTGGAAAGATAGGGATAAGCGGAGTAGTACTGCGAAAAGATGGCAAATTGACAGAGCAGGAATTGGCGTGCATAAGAACTCATCCATCGATAGGTGCAAGTATTCTCGGCGACATAAAACAAATGAAAGATGTTGTTCCCGGTGTATTGTGTCATCACGAGAGAATCGATGGAAAAGGTTATCCAAATAATCTTTGTGGTGAACAGATACCGCTTATAGGCAGAATTGTCGGTTTGGCGGATAGTTTTGATGCTATGACATCAAAGCGAACTTACAGAAATGCAATGACTGTTGAAAAAGCACTTGAACAAGTCCAAAAGGGTTTGGGTACGCAGTTCGATGAAAAGATTGGAAAAATATTTATGGCCAGCGATGTCTATCGGCTTTGGGATATGATGCAGGACGGATTTGGCGGGGCTTATCAGGCGAGCAGTTTTTCAAATTACGGGACAGTAGCTGTGGGGACATTAATAAGATGAAAATAAAAACGCAGGATTATAACGATGTTACGGTTGTTGAATTGCAGGGCGAACTTGATAGTGAATTTGCCGAAATGTTTCAAAATACTGTTATGAATGTTATCTCTGCAGACAAGAGGGGTATTGTGCTGGATATGAGCGAAGTAAGTTTTATTGACAGTGAAGGCCTGGAAAAGATGCTCTGGCTAAGAGACTATTGTAATGAAAACAATTGCCAGATTAGGTTGGCCGGACTCGATGAAAATTGCGAAAAAATTCTGGAAATTACTCAGATGGAAAAAGAGTTCGATAGTTATGCTGAACTTACTCAGGCAGTGAAAAGTTTTGTGTAGTGCGATTTATTATTTGAGATATGAACTATGGGAAAATTAGCTGTACAAAATAAGATGCCGCTTGGCCAGTTGCTGCTTGCCCGCGGAGTGGTAACGGATGAGCAGATAGAGAAAGCACTTTCGCAGCAGAGCGAAAAAGGGCATCGCAAATTGCTCGGCGAACTTCTCGTTGAGATGAATTTTTGTACGGAAAACCAAATTGTTGCGGCTCTTGCTCAATCATACGGCGTGCCATACGCGCAAGTTAGTCCTAAAATCTGTGATGCAAAAACACTCGAAATTTTGCCGAGGGAATTTCTCGAAGAGCATGTTGTTCTGCCTTTGTTTAAGGTTTTCAATGTCTTAACTGTTGCAGTTAGTGAGCCGACCAACGTATTTCTGACCGACGAAATCGAACGCATAAGCGGCTGCAAAGTGCAGTTGGTTTGTGCAACGGCTAAAGATATTAAAGCTACTCTTCAGAATTATCTGCCGGCTGCGAATGTTTTTGTTATCGATGATATTATCGACGATGAAGGGCTTGAAGATTTTACGCTTATAGAAAATATTACTCAGGATATAAGCAATCTTGAGGAAATCGCCGGCCAGTCGCCGGTGGTAAAACTGGTTAACTACCTTCTTTATAATGCGGTCAGGGAAAACGCCAGCGATATTCATATTGAGCCGGACAATAAAAAACTGAGAGTAAGATACAGGGTTGATGGCAGGTTGTATGAGAAAATGCGGCCGCCTCATCAGATGCACTCGGCTATTGTTTCGCGTATCAAAATTATGTCAGAACTTGATATTGCTCAACGCCGTCTGCCGCAGGATGGCGGAATTCACGTATTGGTTGAAGGAAGACCTATCGATTTGCGTGTTTCGGTTATGCCCGGCAACTTTGGCGAAAAAGTGGTTATTAGAATTATCGACCCGCAAAAAGTGCTCTTCAATTTTGAATCGCTCGGCTTTACCTATGGCAATCTTCAGTTGTTCAGAAAAGTAATCCAGTCGCCAAATGGGATAATTTTAGTAACTGGCCCTACCGGCTCAGGTAAGAATACTACGCTTTATGCAGCTCTTGCGGAACTTAGCGGAGAAGATGTTAATATCTGCACGGTCGAAGACCCTGTCGAATGTAATATGGCTGGAGTCAATCAGTTTCAGGTAAATAAAACAGCTGGCTTTGATTTTTCAAGTGCGCTTAGAAGTCTGCTTAGGCAGGACCCGGATATAATTATGGTTGGCGAAATCAGGGATAAGGATACAGCTACTATAGCAGTTCAGGCAGCACTAACCGGCCATCTCGTTTTGTCAACTTTGCATACGAATGATGCTCCGGCAGCTGTAACGCGTCTTTTGGATTTGGGCGTAGCTCCGTATCTTGTAAGTGCTTCGCTTACAGCAGTTCTGGCTCAGCGGCTGGTTCGTAAAATTTGTCCTAACTGCAAAACCCAATGCGACCCGCCTGTTAGCATAAGGAAAGCGGTTGATACTTTGAGCGAAGGTGTAACGAAATTTTATCGCGGCGTTGGTTGTAAAAAATGTCGTAATACCGGTTATGCCGGACGAATTGCAATTCACGAACTCTTCGTTCCAAATGAAGAAATTATGGAAATGATAAATAAAGGTGCGGCTTTAAAAGAATTGAGAAATGCAGCTATAAAAAATGGAATGGTTTCTTTGCAGCTCGATGGAATCGAAAAAGTAAAAGCCGGCATCGTTTCTATCGAAGAGGTACTCAGAACGGCCTAAGAATAAAAGTTAAGTAAAATAAAAAATACCAGGTGTTAATAAATGGTTCAGTTGGCAGAAAAAAAACAGCAAAATATAAATGATGTAATGAATCATTCAGCTGGTGAGATGGTAAGCCAGGAGAAGCATTCGTCTGCTGATATATCTTTTCAGCCGTCAAAACGTTTATCTACAGTTAAAGTTAAACGTTCTGAACTGGTACTTTTTACAACGCAGCTTGCTGTGATGCTTGATAGTGGTGTGGTTTTAAGCGATGCCCTCGATGCTATTGCGATGCAATCCGAGCAGGGCACATTCAAAATGATAGTTACTGATATTGCTGAAACGGTTAAAAGCGGCGAGAGTTTTTCCAGATTACTTTCTGCTTATCCGAAAGTTTTTGACCCTATGTTTATTAGTATGGTTAAGGCCTCAGAGGCCTCAGGTAGAATGCCGGAAATGCTCAGAGTTCTAAGCGGCTATCTGGATTTTGAAGATGAGACTCGCAAAAGTATTAAAGCTGCTCTGACTTATCCTTTGATAATGGCTTCGATGGCAGTTGTGGCAACGTCAACTTTGATGTTTTTTGTTTTGCCGCGATTTACAAAAATTTACGAAGCGAAAAGTGCAGCTCTTCCTAAAATTACTCAACTGCTTGTCAGCTTTAGTGCTTTGCTGACGGATTTCGATGCGATGACGAAAATTTTAACCACAATAATTTTGGCAGCTATGGCATTTTATTATTGGATGGGAACGCCAAATGGTCGCCGGGCAATGGATTTTGTGAAAATTCATACACCTGTATTGGGTGCGATATTTGTCGATACAGCTATAACTCGCAGTATGCGAATTATGGCAACGATGGTTAATACCGGTGTGAGTCTTCTCGATACGATAGAAATTATGCGTGGCTCGTGTGAAAATTATTATTTTCAGCGGCTCTGGACTGGTACGGATGAAAAAATTCGTGATGGTTATCAGCTGTCGGAATCAATGCGGATTTCGCCTGGCAGCGAATTAATAGCTCCAGGGATTATCCAGATGCTTCAGGCCGGAGAAAAAAGCGGCAAAATCGGTGAAGTCAGTGATAAAATTTCCACCTTTTACGAAAAGAAGCTTGCCTGCTCTATTAAAAGTGTTACAACGCTCTTGGAGCCGTTGATGATAACTATTCTTGGCGCTATTATAGGGACTATCGCTATAGCATTATTGCTGCCAGTGTTCAAAATATCAAGCGTAGTTGCCCATTAGTCAGTCGGTTACACGCTTAATCTTCCGTTTTTCAGGTTTTTGTTATTTTGCCAATTCTATGTACAATTTCTGTTTTGCCGGCTGTTGTCGGATAAAAAACTTGCAAATATAGAAAAAGCCGCTTATAATTCCTCGTTTGTATTACTGTATGAATTTTGCTGCAATGCACTGAAAACAGGTATTTTTGAAAGGATTTGTTCGAAAGATGTTGACCAAAGAGAAAAAAGATAAAATTATTAGTGATTTTGAGACGCATGAAGGGGATACAGGTTCTCCTGAGGTACAGGTTGCTCTGCTCACAAAAAAAATTAATGAGCTTACCGAACATCTGAAAATTCATAAAAAAGATCATTCATCGAGGCGCGGCTTGTTAAAAATGGTTGGCACAAGGTCGGCGTTGCTTAAGTATGTGAACAAAATCAGTGTCAAACGCTATCGTGAAATCATAACTCGGCTTGGCCTGAGGAAATAAGTATAAGTTAATTTTTTATTGTTCATTGTTCGCTGCTCATACACTATGGGTACGTAATCATGAACTAATAGTTTAGAGGTAATATATGTTTGATGTATGCAGAGTGGAAAAGGAAATTGGTGGAAAGATTTTATCTATTGAGACTGGCAAAATCGCCAGGCAGGCACATGGTGCCGTTGTTGTTCAGTATGGAGATACAGTAGTTCTTGTTACGGCAGTTACTTCAGCTCCAAGAAGCGAGGAAATAGATTTTTTCCCGTTGAGTGTTGATTATCGCGAAAGACATAGTGCCGCGGGTAAATTTCCCGGCGGTTTTATAAAGCGTGAAGGTCGGCCAAGCACAAAGGAAGTTTTAACTTCGAGAATGATAGACAGGCCTATTCGTCCGCTGTTTCCTGAAGGTTATTTTCAGGAAGTGCAGATTATGGCAAATGTCTTAAGTGCCGATTGCGAAAACGACCCAGATGTTCTTGCAATGATAGGGGCAAGTGCTGCTCTTAGCATAAGCAAAATTCCTTTCTTAGGACCAATCGCTGCCTGTCGTCTCGGCAGAATCGATGGCGAGTTTGTGGTTAATCCTACGCATGAGCAGCTTGCGACAAGCGATTTGAACCTTCTGCTTGCTGGTCGCAAAACAGCTATAAATATGATTGAGGTCGGCTCTAAAGAATTGTCTGAGGATGTCATAGCAGATGCTGTTGCGACTGCTCACAAAGCGGTTGGCCAAGTTTGCGAAATGATAGAGGAACTTGTTGAGAAAGTCGGTGTTGAAAAAGAAATTCCGCTGATGGAAATTGATGCGGAGCTTTTGGGACAAATCGAATCTCAAGTAACTGATAAATTGTATCAGCTAAAACAGATACCTGATAAAAGCCAGCGAACCAGTGAAGTTAAAAGTTTATTTGAAGAGGTCAAATCTGGATGTTGTGCTATTGATGAGCCGAAATGTTCACCAGCAATGCTAAAGCGAATTTTAGGCAAAATCGAAGGCCAGGTTATTCGCAAATTGTTACTGGAAGGCAAACGTTCTGATGGCAGAGGTTATGGCGATTTACGAAAGATAGAATGCGAAGTTGGCATTTTGCCGCGTACTCACGGTTCGGCGTTATTTAGCCGCGGTGAAACGCAGGCATTGCTTAGCATAACTCTCGGAACTATTCGTGACGGGCAGATTATTGATGGCTTGCAAGATGAATATACTCAGAATTTTACGTTGCATTATAATTTCCCGCCGTATTCGGTTGGCGAAGTTCGTCCGAATCGCGGCCCCGGTAGAAGAGAGATTGGACACGGCTCTTTAGCTGAACGTGCACTTGAGCAGGTCAGGCCGGATGGAGATGACTTTGCATATACTATACGTTTAATTTCAGATATTACCGGCTCCAACGGCTCCAGCTCTATGGCTTCAGTATGTGGCGGTTCGCTGGCTTTGATGGATTCGGGCGTTCCGATTAAAGGTGCTGTTGCCGGTATATCAATTGGTATGGTTGCTGATGACAACGGCCGATATGAATTGCTCACTGATATTTTCGGTGAAGAAGATCATTACGGCGATATGGATTTCAAAGTTGCCGGTACTGCTAAGGGTATCACGGCGATACAACTCGATATAAAAGCTGAGGGCTTGGCTCATAATATTATGGTTGAAGCTCTTGAGCGGGCGAGAAAGACACGTTTGGAAATTCTCGAAACCATGAATAAAACTATCAGCGAGGCCAGAACCCAAACCAGTGATTATGCACCAAAAATGATAAGTATTACCATTGACCCTGAACTTATTGGCAAGGTAATCGGGCCTGGCGGAAAAATGATTAAGGGTATTCAGGAACAGACTGGTGCAACCATTGAGATTGAAGATGATGGCTCTATTTACATAAGTTGCGCAAATGGTGATGGTCATTTAAAAGCTAAAGATATTATCGAGTCAATCACTCAGCCGCCGGAAGTTGGGAAAATATATGAAAAAGCCAAGGTTGTCTCAATAAAAGATTTTGGAATGTTCGTAGAGATTGCCCCTGGTGTTGATGGTCTCTGTCATATAAGCGAGTTGAACAATAGCCACGTAAAAAATGTTGGCGATGTTTGCAAAGTCGGCGATATTGTACCGGTCAAACTTATAATGATTGATGACCAGGGTCGGCTCAAACTTTCACGCAAGGCAGCGATTGCCGAGTTAGCCGAACAAAAGAAAAAAGATTAAGGTAAGAAAGTATCATAGCGTGGCAGGATTAAAATTTTTCGCTCACTATGGCTTGATTTGTGAATTAAAAGGCAGAGGGTGAACGAATGCGGCTGTTTTTGACTGGCTTTGTTACCGCTTTGTTGGTTATTATACCAGCTGTCTTTTTTTTACTTTATTGGTTTAAGCATCGCAGCCAGCGGCTGTTAGCGAATTCTCATCTTAAACGGCTCAAAGAGTTGAGCCGTTTGACGGGTGGTCTTGCACACGAGATAAAAAATCCACTTTCCACTGTCAAAATCAATTTGAAACTTGTCAGTGAGGAATTATCAGATTTGCAATCTGCCGGCTCTCTCGGCCAGTCCAGTCAGGCAATTACAAGGGCACTTAGAAAACTATCTGTTGTTCAAAAGGAAACTGATCGACTTGAACAGATTCTCGATGGTTTTTTGCGTTATATTGATATGGCTGAGCCGCAATTTGCAAATGTGGATGTGAATTTGCTTGTCAGCGATATGGTCGATTTTTATTTCCCGCGAGCGCAGAGTAATTCAATAACTATTCGCCAGGGTTTGTATGACCAGCCGCTTATTTGCAGAGTTGATACGGATATGTTAAAACAAGTGATGTTAAATCTTTTTATCAATGCCCAGCGAGCTATGGCTGGTGGTGGTGAATTGATATTGCGAACATTCAGACAAAAGAAAAGTGCTGTAATTGAGGTCAGCGATACTGGTATTGGCATTGCCACTGATAGATTACCGAATATTTTTGATGCCTGCCATTCGTCCAATCGTCAGGGCAGCGGTTTGGGATTGCCGACGGTAAAAAGAATAGTTGAAAGTCATAATGGCAGTGTATCTGTGAGCAGCGAACCGGGCAGGGGAACTTCTTTTATGATAAAACTGCCGCTTGTAGAGCAGGATTAGAATTTGATGGACAACGATATTGCAATTTTGGTTGTTGATGATGAGCGTGACCATGCAGATGGCCTTGCAGAAGCACTTGGTAAACTCGGCGCAAAAACAATTGCCGTTTATAATGGTAAAGACGCTCTGGATATACTTGCAAGGCAAACGATAGATATTGTCGTTACGGATTTGAAACTTGGCGGTGATTTTGACGGCCTTGCCATACTTGAACAAGCTAAAAAACTCAATAGTCAAACGGAAGTTATTTTAATAACTGCCTATGCAACGGTTGACACCTGCAAAAAAGCTATACGGCAGGGTGCTTATGATTATCTTGTAAAGCCGATTGACATAGACCAGCTTCGCACACTTGTTGAGCAGGCCGGCAGAAAAATCACGAAGGCAAATTCTTATATGCGAAAGCCGTCTTCAACTGGCCGAGCGTCTTTTGAATTTGAAGGTGTTCGCTGCCAAAGTCCTCAAATGGAAGGCATATTTGAGGTTCTTAGACGTGTGGCTCCAACTGACATATCCATTTTGGTTGAAGGCGATTCGGGTACTGGCAAGGAATTGCTGGCCAGAGCCATTCATAAAAATTCCAATCGCCGCAATAAACCTTTTAAGCCGATAAATTGTGCAGGTCTTACGGAAACTTTACTTGAGAGTGAATTATTCGGCCACACAAAAGGAGCTTTCACTGGAGCCGCTGGCGACCGCAAAGGTTTATTTGAAATAGCTGACAAAGGAACACTTTTTCTCGATGAAATTGGCGATATGCCGATGAATATGCAGGCCAAACTGCTGAGAGTTCTCGAGGATGGCGTTGTTGTTCCGGTCGGTTCGTCAAAATCGATTATTGTTGATGTTCGCATTATAAGTGCTACCAATCAAAATCTAACGGAGCTTGTCGAGCAGAAAAAATTCAGACAGGATTTATATTTCAGGATTAGAGGGGTTAGTGTTTTTCTGCCGGCCTTGCGGGACAGGCCGCAGGACATACCGGCTCTTGTAAATTATTTTCTTAAAGAAGCCGTTGCTTCAACCGGCTCGGCAGTAAAGAGTATAAGTGATTCTGCCATGGAAATTCTTACTCATTATGATTGGCCGGGCAATATTCGTCAGCTTCGCAATTGTATCAGAACTATGGTGGTTATGTGCGACAGCGATAAACTTGATATAGGCGATATACCTCCTGATGTATCCCAAAGAAGACAATTGACAGCTGGTTATCAGCGGGATTTGTCTGGCCTGCCTTTGAATGAACTGGAAAAACATGCCATATTGAACACGTTGGCCAAAACGGGCGGCAACAGGGAAAAGGCCGCAAAAATACTTGGAATTGGCGAACGAACCCTTTATCGCAAAATAAAAGAATATAATTTGTAGTTTTACCATTATAACTTTTCTAACAATGCCATCGATTTTTTTGCCATTATCCCCCATTTTACCCAGAAAGCCCATTTTTATCGGGTTTATTCTTGACATTTCCTTCTCAACCTCATAAACTTGAAAATGAGAGGATGTTTTAGGGGTTTTTCTTTAGTTTTTAGAGGAAGAGAAGGAGAGGATGTGATGAGAGAGAAGGGGTTGTTCTGCGCTGTAATAGTAGCCATTTTTGTACTATCTTTACCAGCCGCAGCAATTGTCGATTACATGCTTTACGATAATTATGGCGGAACCTGGTGTGATGCCGAAAAGGCCTTGGGCAACAACGAAGATGATTATATGTGTTGGGCAGCTTCAGCTTCAAATGTTCTTGAATGGACTGGCTGGGGCAATGTTGGTGGAATAACAAATACGGATGAAATGTTCGGCTATTTCCAGGATCACTGGACCGATGCCGGCGGGATGATGGAATACGGATGGGACTGGTGGTTTGACGGAACCAATACTTCTCAGAATTGGGATGGCTGGTCGCATGTTGATGTAGCAGGTGGCGGTTTTTATCCTACGGAAAATTTCGGTGATTATTTTCATTCCAGTTCAGACGATGCCGTGGCGATGGCGACTATTGCCGGCTATCTTAGCAGCGGATACGGAACTACATTAGCTGTGTACAAACCAAAGTGCGGACACGCTATTACGGTTTGGGGTTACAAATATGGTTTGAATTCAAGCGATTATCTTGGAATTTGGGTCAGCGATTCTGATGACGACAAAAACGGCACTGGTGTTCGTCCAAATTCTTTGCGGTATTATGACGTGAGCATGTCCGGCGGAAAGTGGTACATAGATGGTTTTTACGGAAGCGATGAATGGTACATAGGTGAGGTGCATGGCTTGGCTGCTGTGCAGGGCTTGGCTGAAGTTCCTGAACCGACAACGATTTTACTGTTTGGATTAGGTGGCTTAGCGCTTCTTAGAAAACGAAAAACATAGTTTTTTAGAAGCTGTTTCGTGGTTTGTGTTGCTAAAATTGGATTAGTTTTTTTATAGTAGATTTGATTTTTTCTTTTGCAGCCATTGCGGAAATTGCTCAGGGGTTACGTTTTTCCATAATCCTTTTTTGCCGCTGCGTGCAGCAGCTTCAAGCTGTTTATATTTACTATAAAAGCTATGTCTGAATCGCAAATCAGCATAGGCAAAACCTTCACTTAACAAAGCTTCATTCAGGAATCTATCGTTCGGCATTTGCACATAGGCGAGCAGCCGGTTGTATTTACCTCTTGTGCGTTTATTTTCGAGATAAATTTTCACTTGTTTTTTGAGAACTGATTTTTTGGTGAATTCGGTTGCTTGTGGCCCATAGTACATTATGCCGAATTTTCCACTTTTCGTTTCCGGCGTATCAACCCCCCAAAGTCGTATTCTTGTATTCTCGTATTGACCGTCAGATATATTAATATCGATAGTATCGCCATCGACTACATTTACTACCGTGAAAGTTTTAGCGTGATATTTTTCAAAGTCGGATGATTGTGTCTGTTCTTTTGACTTTGAGTGTTGTTTGTTTTTGTAATTGCTTTGGTCAAGCCCAATAAGAGCGGCAACTGCAAGCGCACAAATCACAAGCAGGATATTTCTTCGACGCTTGCTCATTGCGTAATTTTTCATTGTTCACTATCGATAAATTATGAACTTCTTTTTTCAGCCGGCTTATCCAGTTCAAATGCAATGCAAACAGCTGCAAGTGCCTTTTCGGCCTGGTCTTCGTCAACAATACAACTTATACGAATTTCACTTGTGGTAATTGAATCGATATTAATTTTTGCTTTTGCAAGAGCGCCGAACATTGTATCTGCAACGCCATAGTGGCTGCGCATTCCGACACCTACCACGGAAATCTCAGCAATATCCTCACGGATAAATACGCTTTGACAATTTATTTCATCTTTGATTTTTTCTATGGCTTTTTTGGCAGCACTTAAATCTGAAATGCTGATTGTAAAAGAAAGATTTGCTTTTTCTTTACTGACTTCCGTCTGGACTATGTCGTTGATAATAACTCTGGATTTTGCCAGGCAGGCGAATGTTTTTGCGGCATTGCCCGGATTATTATCTACGTTGACCAAACTGATTTTGGCCATATCTTTTTTGATGGTTGCTCCTGAAACTACAACACCTTCCATTTCCGGTACTTCATGGGTAATCATTGTACCCTCACTTTCTTCGCTGCTGCTTCTGACATGAATTTTAACATTATATTTTTTGCCGAATTCTATAGCTCTCGAATGCATAACGCCTGCACCGAGACTGGCCATTTCGAGCATTTCATCGTAACTGATTTCTTTCATTTTTGCAGCTGTTTTGAATATTCTCGGGTCAGTTGTATAGATTCCGTCAACATCGGTATAGATTTCGCATTCATCTGCTTTTATAGCTGCGGCCAGTGCTACAGCGCTTGTATCTGAGCCGCCTCTTCCAAGAGTTGTTATATTTCCTTTTTCATCTATTCCCTGAAAGCCGGCAACAAGAACTACTTTGCCTTTGTCGAGCTGTTTATGTATTCGTTTTGCATCAATGCTTTTTATTCTTGCTTTTGTATGGGCATTATCTGTGAGCATTTGGATTTGTCCGCCGGTAAAACTTATAGCTTCGTAGCCGGCTGCTTCAAGAGCCATCGCAAAAAGTGAAACGGTTTGTTGTTCGCCGGTACTTAACAGTTGATCCATTTCCCGCTCCGGAGGATTCGGATTAAGTTCCAGTGCATCCTTTACGAGCTGGTCGGTTTGTTTTCCGCGGGCAGAGGCAACTACTACTACAGAGGAACCATTTTTTACTGCTTTTATTACGCGTTCCACTGCCCTGCGAATTTTTTTTGCATCGGCTACTGAAGTTCCGCCGAATTTCTGCACAATTATTGGCATTTTATTTTTACCTTGCATTTTAGTTGCTGATTTAGATTATGATTTCAAGAAGTATTCCATCAATTCAAAGCCGTTGTCGATTTTAAAGCCGGATTTAGCTGCATTTGATTCGCTAAAAGTTGTATTCAAAATACCGCTGACTCCTGTCCCAGCCATTGCAAACGGAACCGGTTCGGATGAGTGGGCTTTGGTTGAGATAAGTGTTGGATGGTCAGGCATTACGAGAATCCGCCAATTGTCATAATTCTGAATTGCTTCAAGCACAGGGCCAACGATATATTTGTCAATTTTTTCAACAGCTTTCTTCTTCATTACCACGCTGCCGTTGTGAGATGCTTCATCAGGTGCCTCTATATGAACGAAGACTATATCATATTTATTCAGAGCTTCTATTGCAGCGGCTGCTTTTCCCTGATAATTCGTATCGACAAATCCGGTGGCGCCCGGCACATCTATCAAATCAAAACCGATTAGTTTTGACAGGCCGCGCACAAGGTCAACAGCGGTGATAGTAGCACCTTTTAATCCGAATTTTTTTTCAAAACTTTCCATCTGTGTTTTTTTGCCCTGTCCCCAGAGCCAGATTGAGCTGACCTGATTTTCACCGAGGTCTTTTCTGACTTTATTAATGTCGTGATTGGCAAAAAGCTGCTGTGAATTAGCCATCAAATCGATGAGCAGTTCAGCTCCTTTTCCACGGGGCAGAATTTTTTCTATTGCTGTGCCTATGTAATCGTGTGGCGGATAAGTTTGGACATCAAAGTCAATCCCTCTAAATACCAACAGATGCCGATAGCTTATGCCGGTGTAAAATTGAATTTTTTCACTGCTGAATTTTTCATTTAGTTCTTTTATTAGTTTGTTCGATTCTTCAGTGGAGATATGTCCTGCGCTGTGGTCTTGGATTTTTCCATCAACGATGGTAACGAGATTGCATCTGAAAACCCAGTCCTGCATTGACAAGCTGATATTTTGCGCTTCGGCCTCTAACGGCGCGCGTCCTGAATAATATCTCAGCGGGTCGTATCCGAGCAAACTCATCTGTGCAACGTCGCTTCCAGCTTCCATTCCTTTCGGGATTGTTCGCACCAGTCCCTGCCTGCCCTGTGAGCTGATTTTATCAGTATTTGGCGTGTCAGCGGCTTGCAAAATCGTTTTATTGCCAAGTTCGGCAATTGGCTCATCTGCAGCGCCGTCTGGAATTATTATTACATATTTAGTTTTCATCAATCCGCATCCTC
>JAGLSG010000074.1 GCA_023135865.1 Planctomycetota bacterium
CACTTCAAGCGAGCGGTTGAATTAAAACCGGATTTTCACCAGGCCAGATTAGAGCTTATGGGAATGTATGACCGGCTGCCGTGGTATTGCGGAGGCAATAAATCCAAAGCAAAAAAGCAAGTAGAAAAATTAGAGCAAATGAACGCTGTTTATGGGGCAAGGGGGCGTTGTGAAATAAGACCAAGAAAAAGCCGTGCGGAAAAGATTGCTTTATGGCAAGAGGTCGTAACTAAATTTCCTGATAATGCCGCAGCGCATGCGGGATTGGCGCGTGTTTATATGCACAATGGTGATTTTCCTGCGGAAGATATGGAAAAAGCTGGAAGGCACATAAAAAAAGCTCTTGAGTTGGACCTTTCGAAAAGCAGGATTCTGCTTGATTTAGCTTGGCATTATGGACAAGGCAAACAATTGGAAAAAGCAGAAAAAGCTATCCGTGATTATCTTGAGATAGAGTCTGTCGGCCCGGCTTCGATGCGTGCTTATGCTTTAAGGTGGCTGGGGCTTGCGCAAAAAATGAAAGGCAAAAACGAGGAGAGCAAAGAGACGCTGAAAAAAGCAAGCCAATTAGATAAATATTTATGGCCTACGAGAGTACCACCGCCGGAAGATTTGTTCGTCGCACCGCCTAAACAAAGTAATTGAATGGAAATATAAGAAAATCATTAAATTACTCTGTAAGCACGGTGCAATTGTGGAATAAAAAAAGGCTTAAAATGTAAAAGGGGCAAAGTCAAGAATGCGTAGTTTGAAATTATTGGTGGTGGTTCTGGTTGTGTGCTATGCTGTTATAAGTTGTCAGCAAAAAAGAAATGAGCGTTTTACTATGGCAGATAGAATTATCAAAGTTAAAGAAGCGATAAAGCCACTGGATGATTCCAGCAGTGAGCATCCGGATGCTATTACCGACTATTTCAAATTTTACGGTCTTGATTCTGACAGTAATAATGTCGAGCATATTTTCGGCACGTTCAAATCAGGCGAATTTACGCTGGTCGGACATATCTACAAGCCACAAAAATATAGGGCAACGGTTTTTGTGCTTCACGGCTACTTCGACCATTGCGGCCAATTGAATCACTTGATTGAATATTTGCTCAAAGCAGGTTATGCTGTTGCTGCTTTTGATTTGCCGGGTCTTGGACTTTCGAGCGGCGAGCGAGCAGCGATTGACGATTTCACGCACTACAGCTGGGCATTAATCGATTTTGCAGATATTGTCAGGCCGCAATTAAATGGGCCTTATCATTTTGTCGGCCATAGTACCGGAGCGGCTGCGGTCATAGATTATTTACTTTGCAACAACAGCAACGATACTATTTTTGAACGTGTTGTTTTAATCGCTCCCCTGATACATTGCGTCAGCTGGGAGAAGTCGAAAATTAGCTATAACGAAAAAATACAGTTCATAAAAAGTGTTCCGAGAGTATTTCGCAAAAATTCATCGAATTACGAGTTTTTAGATTTTGTCAAAAACAAAGACCCTCTGCAAGCCAGGATAGTGCCATTAAAATGGGTCAGGGCGTTACATAAATGGAATGACAAAATTGTTGATTTGCCAGCCAGCGAAAAAAGCGTTAAAATTATTCAAGGCACCTCTGATAAGACAGTCGATTGGCGATTCAATGTTAAGTTTATTCAGGATAAATTCAAAGACGTTGAGGTCAGCTTGATAGAAAATGCTAATCATGAGTTATTCAACGAATCGGCGAATATGCGGAAAGAGGTATTTTCGCAGATAAACCATTATTTGGAACAACAATAAAAGGGGCTATTTGAATGCGATTCAAGAAATTAATTATTCTGATTGTTATAGGATTAGTGCTTAGCCTGCCAAGTATCGCAATGGCTGATGGTGGTGGGCCGATTCTTTTGATATTTAATATTCCTATCTTTCTGTTCGGGATGGTCTTTATATTATATGAGGAGTGGCAGGTATATCGTCGTATGTTCAAGCAGATTAGTCCTTGTCGAGCATTTGCTGATGTAGCGATAGTAAACATAACCTCCACTATTGTCATAGGCTTTGGATTTCCATTATTGCTGGCAATAGTTTCTGGAATTGGTAGTGAATTGGGCGGAGAAATAGGGGATTATATTTTCGCATTGGGAACGTGGGTTGCTGGGGACAACTCACCTCATGCAAATATTGCAATGATTGCTACCGTTGGATGGTTCATTGTAACATTTTTTCTAACGGTTTATTTTGAATTCTTGGTACTCAGAAAGATATGGAAAAAACGGGAATCTGTGTCTCCCGATAGTCTTAAGAAATGGAGTTGGGCAGCCAATCTATTGAGCTATGCTACTCTCATATTAATTTTTGGATTAGTTCTTTTGTTTACAACCACATAACTATAAGACAGGTTGACCACTGATTTGCGACCTTACGAATTTCACAAAAGGTTTGTTATGGAGACCAAAAAAACAAAACTTGGTGCTTCTTTTAAGTGGCTTAATGCTACGCAGTTTTTGGGGGCGTTTAATGATAACATATTCAAGCTGTTAGTAATTTTGTTATTAATCGAACTGCAAAGTGATTCGAGCGTGGCTAATGTTACGGCATTGGCGGGGGCTGTTTTCGTAGTGCCGTTTTTGCTGTTCTCGGCATTGGCGGGCAAACTCGCTGATAGTTTCAGTAAGCGAAATATTATTGTTTTAACCAAGGTCGCTGAATTAGTATTGATGGCGGCTGGATGTGCAGCATTTATGTTTGCCAGTGCAGCCGGTCTTTATGTCGTATTATTTCTGATGGCAACTCAAAGTGCTTTTTTTGCTCCTTCCAAGTACGGCATTGTTCCCGAATTAGTAAAAACTGAACAATTATCACAAGCTAACGGTTCGTTGGAGGCGTTTACATATCTCGCTATTGTTGTCGGGACTGCCTCGGCGTTGTTGTTATCTGAAATAACGGGGAGTAGTTTTGTTTTGATGGGCTTGATATGCGTCGCAATAGCGGCAGTTGGATTGATTGTGAGCTTGCCTATAGAGACCACTGCTGCGGCTGGGGCCGACAGGAAAGTATCTTTATTATTCGTCAGGGATATTTGGCGAACGCTATGGCTGATTCGCAGAAATGGATATTTGCTTTTGGCTGTTTTGGCCTCTGCATATTTTCTGCTGATTGGCGGATTAATCTATGCGAATCTGATACCGTATGGCATCGACCATTTGGGTTTTGATAAAGAGCATAGCAGTCAGCTATTTGTTATCGTTGCAGTTGGGATAGGGTTGGGTGCTTATCTCGCGGGAAAACTGTCCGGCAGAAATGTTGAGTTTGGGATTGTTCCTTTGGGTTCACTTGGTTTAACGTTTTGTTCGATAGGTTTAGGGTCAATTGGTAATAGCAAAACAGCAGCTTTTGCTTTGATATTTTTGATGGGAATTAGTAGCGGGTTGTTTATTGTTCCGATTCATTCTTTCATTCAGCTTCGCAGTCCCAAAAAACGGCGAGGACAAGTGTTGGCCGCATCGAATTTCCTCGGATGGGTTGGCGTACTTCTCGCTTCGGGATTGATTTATCTGTTCTGCGGCTTACTGGACGCTTCGGCGGCACAAATGTTTATCGTTCTTGGCGTTTTGACTTTCGTACTCTCTGTTATAACGATTATATTGCTGCCGGATTTTCTGGTTCGTTTTCTCTGTGTGATGCTCACACGGCTATGCTATCGGATTAAAGTGGCTGGTATTGAAAATGTCCCTGCCAATAAGAGCGCACTATTGGTCTGTAACCACGTCTCATGGGTAGACGGATTGCTTTTGGCGGCTACCCAGCAGCGGCGAATTCGCTTTATTATGGATAAGAGTTTTTATAATAAATGGTGGCTGAGGCCAATTTGTAAGTTGATGAGAGCTGTTCCTATATCAGCGGGCGACCCGCCAAAAAAAATTATTAATTCGCTGAGACAGGCGAGAGCGGCGATGGATGAGGGTTTTCTTGTATGTATATTTGCTGAAGGCGTGATAACTCGCAGCGGAATGATGGCTGAATTCAAAGCCGGATTTGAGCGGATATTAAAGGGCAGCAAGTATGACATTATACCGGTATATCTCGGTGGTTTATGGGGCAGTATTTTCAGCTATTATAACGGCAGGATGGTATCAATGCTGCCGAGGAAATTTCCTTATCCTGTTTCAATCCATTTTGGTAAAGCGATGCCTGCTGAATCATCAGTAAGCGAGATAAGACAAAAAGTAACTGAGCTGTCATGTGATTATTTTGACAGCTTAAAATCACCAAAACGCTCTTTGGTAAATCACTTTATCAGGTCGGCTCGAAAAAACTGGTCAAGGCGTTGTATTTCCGATTCAACTGGCAAAAACTTAAATTACGGCCAAACACTTGTAAGTGTCATGTCGCTTGCCAAAAGAATAAACAAACTCGCAAAGCCAGATGCAAAAGTGGGAATACTTTTGCCGCCATCAGTTGGTGGCGCACTCGCCAATTTAGCAGTAACTATTTCAGGCAGAATTGCTGTTAATCTGAATTATGTTGCCGGCCAGGATTCAAGGGATTTTGCGGTCGAACAGTGCGGGATAAAATGTATTATTTCATCACGTGCTTTTTTGGAAAAAGCAGGGATTTCCAGTGCATTGGATGGCCTTGTTTTTATTGAAGATATTGCAGCTCAAATAGATTCCAGGGCAAAGCTCAAAGCGTATCTGAAAGCTCGCTTTTCGCCATTATATTTATTAACAAAAGGCAATTGTAATTGCAGTGATGATTTGGCAACGGTTATCTTTTCTTCCGGCAGCAGCGGAAGTCCAAAGGGCGTTATGTTGAGCCATCATAATATCATTTCTAATATCGAAGCTCTTCGGATTGTCATTCAAATAAAGCCGGATGACAATCTTTGCGGCGTATTGCCGTTTTTCCATTCATTTGGATTCAATTGTGGTCTGTGGCTGCCTCTTATCAGCGGTGTTTCGGTCAGTTACATAGCCAATCCGCTCGACAGCCCTGCGGTTGGAAGAAGCGTTCGTGAAAATCGTTCAACGATTCTTTTTGCACCGCCGA
>JAGLSG010000075.1 GCA_023135865.1 Planctomycetota bacterium
GCAACGCCGCAAATCCTGATAAATTCAGCTGCTGTTTTTTCAAAAGAGCCGCTTGCAGAAATCACCTTTCAAAAAGCACAGCAAGTTCTAAACCTGAATTTGACAGCGGCAATTCTTACAAGTAAATATTTTGCGGAAATTGTAAATGAAAAATTCGTCGATGAAGATTTCGCTGCTGCCAAAATAATAAACATTGCTGACGTTGGCGGAATTCGGCCGTGGGCAAATTACACTCTTTACTGCTCATCGAAGGCAGGGCTAATCGGAGCGACAAAAGCACTCGCAAAAGAACTGGCTCCGAAAATATGCGTCAATGCCGTAGCGCCGGGAATAGTAAACTGGCCGGATGATTTCAGCGAAACCGAAAAAAAACGACAGCTTTCATTTATACCAGTTGGTAGAATTGCTGCCACTGAAGAAATCGCAGCAGCTATAATTTTTCTGCTCGAAAATGATTACATAACCGGCCAGGTATTGAATGTGGATGGCGGAAGGTGCATTTAATAATAAATTTAAAATTCAAAGTGTAAAGTGCAAAATTAAGGAAGTCATCCAGCACCAAAATAAAAAACAATTTTGGTGCTGGATTCCACAATTTTGATTTTTAATTTTTGATATTTTATTTTTTCATGAGGGTTCTATGACACTTAACTGGGCTAATCGAGTGACAGTTCTGCGGATACTTCTGATAATACCTTTCGTTATTTGTATGCTGAAAATAAATGATGCCAAGCTCAGCGAAACGGCTCGCAATTTTATGCGCTATGCCTCGGTTTTGCTTTTTTTTATTATGGCGGCCAGCGATGCACTCGACGGCTTTCTCGCGCGCAGAAAAAAGCAGATTACAACGCTCGGAACATTTCTCGACCCGGCAGCTGATAAATTGCTGATGGCTGCGGCTTGCCTGCTGCTCGCTTCAAAAACGGCTGGTGTTAGCGGATTTCGGCTGCCGCCAACTGTTGCGGTTTTGATAATCGGAAAAGATGTGATGCTGCTTTTGGGGTTTATTGTTGTTTATTTCATTACTTCGGAAATTCTTATAGCACCTGTGCTGATAGGAAAAATAGCAACAGCTATGCAGCTTTCAATGGTAGCAGCTATACTGCTTGCTCCGGAAATATCAGCTGTTGTTCCGAAATGGATTTGGCCGCTTAGATTTATGTGGTGGTCGGCAGCTTCAACCGCTATTTTGGCAACGCTTATTTACATTCGCAACTGGAACCGCTATATTGAAGAATATGAACAAAATAATCAGCAAGCGTGTAATAAAGAGTAAATTGAAAATTAAAAAAACGAAATGCTACTATGAAATTCAGTGAAATACAGCCAGTTCTTGAAGACCTGCGCAATGGCAAAATGCTCGTCCTTGTCGATGAAGAAGACCGTGAAAACGAAGGCGACCTTGTTTGTGCAGCGGAAAAAATTACGCCGGAAATCATCAATTTCATGGCTAAACACGGTCGCGGACTTATCTGCATGCCGCTGACAGCTGATAAATGTGATTTGCTCGGACTATATCCGCAGGCAGCTGAAAATACAGCTCAATTTGGAACAGCTTTTACCGTCAGCGTTGATGCAGCTGAAAATATAACTACAGGAATTAGCGCCGCTGACCGGTCGCATACGATTCGAGTTGCGATTGCTGAAAAAGCAAAAGCCACTGATCTTGCTCGTCCCGGTCATATATTTCCGCTGAGAGCTCGCAACGGAGGAGTGCTGGTTCGAGCCGGCCAAACCGAAGGAGCGGTTGATTTGATGCGGCTGGCTGGGATGAAACCGGCTGGCGTAATCTGCGAAATTATGAACGAAGATGGCTCAATGGCGAGAGTGCCGGAGCTTTTGAAATTCTGCGAAAAACACGAAATTAAAATCGTCTCGGTTAGTAAGCTCATCGAATACCGTATGCAGCGAGAAAGCCAGATAACTCGGCTTGAAAGCGTAAAACTGCCGACCGATTACGGCGAATTCGATTTAATCGGCTACGAAAGTATAACGTCATCGCAGCCGCATCTGGCGCTCTGCAAAGGCGGCATTGGCAAGCTCGACAAAAACGGCAAAACAATCGAATATGATGAGCCGATTCTTGTTAGAGTGCATTCGGAATGTATGACCGGCGATTTGTTCCATTCACAAAGATGCGAATGCGGCTATCAATTAATAACAGCTATGAAAATGATTGAGGAAGAGGGCTTGGGTGCTTTGATTTATCTGCGGCAGGAGGGAAGAGGAATCGGGCTTGCAAATAAATTAAAAGCATACAAACTGCAGGAACAGGGACTCGATACGGTTGATGCAAATTTGAAACTCGGCTTTATGGCTGATAAACGTGATTATGGAATTGGGGCTCAAATTTGCCGCGATCTCGGCTTGAAAAAAATACGAATACTTACTAATAATCCCAAAAAAACCAGCCGTCTTGAAGTTTACGGAATAAAAGTTGTCGAGCAAATCCCGCTGGAAGTTGAATCGGGCGAGCATAATAAGGATTATTTGAAGGCAAAAAAACACCGGCTTGGGCATATGCTGAGCGAAGACTTGTAAGAAAGTTTAAAACTTAAAGCTCAAAATGCAAAACCAAAACTCAAAACCTAAAACTGAGTTAAAATACAGGGCGTATCAGTATTCTATCAAAGTGATAGAATTTTTGGATACGCTTCCAAGAGACTTTTCTACAAGGGTTATTGCAAAACAACTATTAAGGTCGGCTACATCTATAGGGGCAAACATTGTTGAAGCTAAAGGTGCCAGTTCAAAACGAGATTTTACTAATTTTTTCAGTTATTCACTTAAATCCGCAAATGAAAGTTTATATTGGCTGGGATTATTGAGAGATGCAAAGAAAATAAATAATACTCAAATAGAGTATCTCTTAAATGAAACCAAAGAATTAGCAAACATATTAGGTTCGAGTATTTTGACGCTCAAAGGTAAGAATAAGTTTTGAATTTTAAACTATAATTTTGAGCTTTAAACTTTAAGTTTTTAGCTTAGTTATAACCGTGGGAATATAATATGAAGAAAATTAACGTGGTACTTTTTATATTTTTGCTTTGCATTGTCGCCGGCGGCTGCCAAACACCTCCAAAAGAGCCGAAGCCGTTAATTGCCAGTGGAAATGGTGCAAGAAATACCGCTCATTCTGATTATATGCCGGTGAAAGTCGGTATTATACCGCTGACCGAATTTGCCGCAGCAAACATCGAAAGCTCAGAAAGAACGAAAATAAATATCTATGTGAGCTTGTACGATGGTTTTGGCTGCGAGATAAAATCACCCGGCGTATTCAGATTTGAATTGTATGAATATGTCCAGCTGTCAGCGGAATCAAAAGGCAGAAGAATTGTTATTTGGCCGGATGTTGATTTGAACGATGCAGTTAGAAATAATCAGCATTGGCGGGATTTCCTCAGGGCATACGAATTCAATTTCGATTTTGAGCCGCAAAACCAGCAGGAATATGTACTTCAGGCAACATATATTAACGTTGAAGGCAGACGGATTTTGGATGAATTTCTGCTAAAATAGTCCAGAATATAGCGTTTTGAGTCCTCTGAAAAACTTGTTTTCTGAAAGTTTGAGATTGCCGCACCATAAACCAGAGGCAGTTTAGGGCTCGCAATGACATTAAAATCACTCATCCTGTCATTACGATGAGCGAAGCGACGAAGTAATCTAAGGTTTTTCAGAGGACTATTTTGTTAGTAAAATCACGTCCGATAACCGAAAATGTTAAAATAGATGTTAAGTAATGTTTTGGGACAATCCGACTGCGTTGAAAACTGTAAGTATTTGTAAGACAAGGAGTTACACTGTTTTTCTTTGATTTTGTGGGAATTTATTAACTTCCGATAAGATTTTCCTTGACTAAACCATAGTTAATCTGGTAAACTTAGCATTGTGAGTTGGTGTGCTTTTTGGATTCACATAGCCGCTTGGTCATTCCTCTTTGGAGAGAGTGTGGTGGTTTCAGGCAGTATATAGCAGCTTTTTTGCAGGTTTTTTGCAGGTTATTAAGTTTGGTGAAGGGCTTTACGCCTGCTTTTTTGAGAGAGTTTTATGGTTTGTTGTTCGATGTTGATGTCTGATATTGTCAAGGTGAAGGTTGAAGGTTTCAGATGTTGGCGGAAGAGCAGCAGAGGGGTTATCCTGGCCTAGTTGGGTCAGGGGATGAAAAGTGTATTTTGAAGAAGAGGAGGAGTATTATGTTAAAGAAGTTGGTGATTTTAATTGCAGTGTTGGCTCTGGCTGTGCCAGCGTCCGCTGAGTTGCTGGTCGACGGAGACCTGGAAGGTGAAACTGCCTGGACGAAAGGCGTATCACCGTCAGGAGCAGCAGGATATGAAAGCTGGGCTCAATATACCGGTAGCCGTGGTATGGCAATGAAAGCATGGGATGACCAAGGAACAGGTTATGCCTACCAGGACGTTAGTGTAGCCGCAAGTACGGCTTACGACTATACGCTTTGGGGATCTAGAGATGCCGGCGCTGTGGTTGGCGACTATTACATGAAGGTTGAATGGTACGCTGGCGCAACCCTTCTTGGTTCGGATGTACAGGATATTACCGCCGGTCTAAGTGATGTCTGGGCTGAGCAAACTCTCAGTACCACATCTATGGCGGGCAGCGATACAGCTCGCGTGATGTTCGGCAGCAACGGTGGAGTTGATTTCCGGACTGGTAAGTTTGATGATGCGGCCTTCGGCGGCCTTTTGGCAGATACCAGTTTTGAAGAGCGCTGGACGCTGTCTGGAGCAGTAGGATATGAAGGTTGGGCCAACCGCGAAGAAGGTACCAGAGGTGCGGCGCTAAAGACGTGGGACGGTGATACTGGTGATGCTCGCTACGAAGATATTGGTGTAGTTGCGGGTACAGAGTACGTCTACACGCTCTGGGGACTAAGTGATCCTGGCGCTATAGCGGGCAGTTACTATATGGAGGTTGAGTGGTATGACGGTGCAACCCTTCTTGGTTCGGATATACTGGATATTACCGCCGGCCTGACGGATGCTGATTGGACCCAGTTCAGTCTCACCGCTACAGCTATGGCTGGCAGTGATACGGCTTGCATTACATTCGGCGGAGTTGGTGTTAATGTAATTGGCAAGTTTGATGATGCAAGTTTTTCTGAGGTTCCTGAGCCGGCAACAATGGCTCTTCTCGGCCTTGGTGGATTAGCTCTGCTTCGCAGAAAACGCAGCTAATCGGTACATCAAATTGTGTTAATTTAGCTTTTCTAAGGGCTATGCTTTGAGCATAGCCCTTTTTTTATAAAAGGTCAGATTTTATCGGAAGTAGAGATAATACAGGCAAAATGGCAGAAATATGTAAAAAAATCTTGACAAAAAGGGAGGTAATTTGGTATAAGATAAGATGAGTAGAGGTAGCAGATTTAGGTCTGCGTGTGCCCTTTTTATAGATTTATTTCTAAGATGATTTAGGTGAAAAACATTAAAACTAAGCCAGTATGACATGTTTGGCCTGCAAAGGCGGAAGTGGCGTTGGGTGAAGGGCTTGCGTTTTTGTCATAGGACAGCGGATATATAACTGGTTTGGAGGTAGAGTGCAGTTATTTAATTTTAAGGAGGAGCAACGAATATGTATAAAAGACTAATATTTTTAATTTCTATTGTTTTGCTTCTGAGCTTGCCTGCAGCAGCTAACAATCTGCTGCTGAACACCGGCTTTGAAACTGAGGGTGTCAGCGGTGCTCAAGACGCTAATGCCTGGGTGGAATCGGGTGATGCAAAACGCGAAAACTGGGGCGATTTCAGCGAACGTGGAACCGGCTCATGGGGTATTGCAATAATGGACTGGAGCGGTGATAAAGACGGCGAGGTCTACCAGGACGTTGATGGTATAGCAGGAAGCACGCTGTATAACTTTTACATTTGGACAAAAAGGGATGCCGGTGATGTAAACGGTGTTTTCTACATGACGCTTGAGTGGTATGAGGATGATGCCTACATCAGTGAGGACTCCCAGAACATTACTCTTACAGATGGCTGGACTGAACAGTCCCTTAGTGCTACATCTCCGGGTAATGCGAATGAAGTTCGCGTCTTGTTCGGACAGGATACGGATAAGTGCGGTAAGTGGGATGATGCATACTTCGGGATTCCAGAGGCCGCCCGCAACCAGAGTCCTGCGGAAGGTGCTGAAGATGTGAGCTTAAGGGCGTTTCTTAGCTGGACAGCGGGAGATGGCGCAGTTTCGCATGATGTGTATTTGGGAACTGATTACAATGATGTAGCCGGTGCAAATACACTCGATGATGAGTATGAAGGCAATACAAACGATCCAAACTATAACACCAGTGTTCTCGTCTTAGGTACTACTTACTACTGGCGAATCGACGAGGTCAATGGGACTGCTACGGAAGGTAATGTCTGGAGTTTTACTACGCAGGAGAAGTTGGTACGTAATCCCAGCTTTGAAGACAATGATGGCTATGGTGGTGGTTCCGCTGCTCACTGGACGAACACAGGAGATACAGGCATTGAAGGATGGGCTAACCATACCGGTAGCTGGGGTATGGCAACCTACAGTTGGGGCGACGTAAAGAACGGAACGATTTACCAGGATGTTCCGGTAACCGAAGATACAGGATATGCCTACAGCTTGTGGATATCGGGTGATGGCGGCAGTGCAGGCAACTACTACATGAAGGTTGAGTGGTATAACGGCGAAACGCTTATTGAGCCAAACTCATCAGTGGATATCACGGCTAAGGTAAATGGCGCAACGTGGGTAGAAGAAATCTTTATCGTTACATCTCCAGCCGGCTGCGATACAGCTCGCTTGATGATAGATGGCGTTGATTTCACCAAGGTGGGTAAGTTTGATGATGCTGACTTCAGAAATGCAGGTGTTGCCTATGACCCTGATCCTGAAGATGAGGCTGAGCGTGTGTCTGAGGATACAATTCTTAGCTGGATAGCGGGAGAGGGTACTGCTACGCACGATGTGTACCTTGGCACCAGTCTTAGTGATGTGAACGATGCCAATACATCTGATACGACCGGCATATATCGAGGCAACCAGGTCTATTCTGCTAACAGCTATGACCCAAGTGGTCTTGAATTCGAAACCACTTATTACTGGCGGGTTGATGAGGTTAATGTTGCTACTGTAAAAGGTGAGGTGTGGAGCTTTACAGTTATTCCGCCTATCGCTCGTGAGCCGAACCCCGGTTATGGAGTAATAACGGACAATGAGAACGTAACGCTCAGTTGGTTGCCGGGTGCATATGTGCAGGATGTGAGTGGACACGAGGTCTATTTCGGTACCAATTGGGGTGCTGTCTATGATGCAAATAAATCTTACGATGAGTACCAGGGCGCTTATGACACCAACAGCTATGATCCTGGAACCCTGAGTTTTGACACTACATACTACTGGCGAGTTGATGAGGTCAACGGCCCAAATACCTGGAAAGGTGATGTCTGGGTCTTCTACATAAACGAAAACCTGCTGCGTAATCCCGGCTTTGAATACAATGGTGGTAGCGGCGGAGACGAAGCTGATTGGTGGGCAGGTACAGAGTCAGCAGGTGTTGAAGACTGGGCTGCACATACCGGTAGTTGGGGTATGGCGCTTACCAGCTGGGAAAATGGCGGAACCGGAGAGGTTTATCAGGATACTATTCCTGTAACCGAAAATATGCCGTACCTCTACAAACTCTGGGTACATAGAGATCCCGGCACCTTGGCAGGCCAGTTTAATATGACAGTTGAATGGCTTAATGCTGATGGAAACTCCATTAGTGAATATTCAGAGGATATTTCCGCTGATATGTCTGCAGATTATTGGACAGAGAAGGTTCTCAGCGTTATAGCTCCGGCTGGCAGTGTTGAGGCTAAGGTTATAATTGACAGTAATGAGATCAATTGTACCGGCAAATTTGATGATGCCTATTTTGGTATGATTCCTCAAGATGCTTATGGCCCGAGTCCTGGTGACGGAGTAACGAGCGTTGCCACCGATGCTGACCTTAGCTGGGCACCTGGAAGAGATGTGCAAGCTACAAATGAGCATGGCGTTTACTTCGGCACAGATTGGGACGATGTCAATGATGCCAATAGTTCCAGCCACCCGAATGTTGTTTACACCGTTAGAGATGTCAACAACTATGACCCCGGAACCCTTGACTTAGGCACGACCTACTACTGGCGAGTCGATGAGGTCAACGGTACTACTATATGGCCTGGTGAGGTCTGGAGCTTTACGACCATAAACCATATTGTTTTGGAAGATTTTGAGAATCCTCCTTATGGAACATATCAGGAGCTACAAGCGGTCTGGAAGCCTACCGCAGGAGCAGGTATATCTGATGTAAAGCTTAATGTAAACGTGAGTGGCCCTGCTCATGAGGGTAGCCAGTCAATGTGGCTCAAGGATAATAGTGATACTGCTGCCGAAGCCCAGGCAGGTACTGCTGATCCTAATTTAGGGGGAATTGGCCCAGATTGGACTGTCGCTGGTGTTAAGGCACTGGATATATGGTTCTACGGCGACGCAGCCAATCCTGCCAATCAGATGTATATAAAGCTGGAAGATGCCAGCGGTCATATTGGAAGAGTTGACTATGATGGCAGTGTTGCTAACCTATCAACTGAAGAATGGCAGGTATGGCACATTGCTCTTCAGGAATTTGTCGATGACAATAGTGTGAACCTGGCTCAGATAAGCAAAATCACCATTGGTATAGATGGTGGAGATGAATATTTCGATGGCGCTATATACTTCGATGATCTTCGCCTGTATCTGCCGAGATGTATCTCAGAAGAAATCGTAACTGATTTCACAGGTGATTGCTTTGTCGGTTATGAGGACCTTGATTTGATGACCGAGAACTGGTTGGTTGGTGATTACAATGTTACTACATCAGCACCAAACGATCTGTCAAGTGCTTTGATGGCCTGGTACAAGTTGGATGGCGATGCTACCGACAGTTCCACTAACGGTAATCATGGCACGCTCGGGACTGACCCGAACGACCCGGCTTGGGTAGGCAGCGGAAAGATAGGGACAGACTCGCTGAGCTTTGATGGTGGTGATTCCGTTAATTGTGGACAATTTGATCCATCAGGCGATGCCAATGAGTTGACCGTTGCTGCGTGGGCTTATTGGGATGGTATTGGCGGTGATCATCAGTCAATAGTCGCTAAGAGAGATGTCTGGAATGATCAAGGTGATGATATGATGTGGCAGCTCAGTATAAGTAAGGTCTGCGATGGTAGCTTCAAGGCCGAATTTGTACGAGGTGGTGATACCTCTAGTCTTGGTTCGGCTGGACGCATGCCAAAAGCTGAATGGGTACATCTTGCTGCTTCATGTGATGGTACCAGTGGAACCTTCTACATTAACGGTAGGGAAATGAAGACTAGCGACTTCACTTTCGGTTCTGATACTACCGCTCATGTTGTCATAGGTGCTACAGATGTCAACAGCAATGAGGGATTCTCCGGTGATATTGATGATGTTCGCATGTACAATTATGCACTTAGTGAAGCAGAAGTTGCTTATCTTGTTGCTGAGGGTGCTGGAACATTATATGTGCCGTTGGATCTGGAAACCGAAGAGTTTGACATCTATGAAGATGCAAGGATAAACTTCAAGGATTACGCTGTTCTTGCCGAAGATTGGCTTGAAGATATACTTTGGCCGTAATTGGTTGAGTATAACTGAAGTTTATTAGTAGTAATTCAAAAAGGCCTGTGCCGTTCGGTGCAGGCCTTTTTTTGTTCTCATGTTTTGCATCCTATTATGTGCTGGCTCAAATTTGGATTGACCCCAGCCGTTTAATCTGCGACTATTTACATTTTCGTGGGAACCTTTTATTGCAGTTGGAAGTCTAATAGAGGAGAAAAAGACGTGACAGGGACGGTCAATATCAATATTGACGATGCCGTACTCGTAGAGCAGGCTCAGCAGGGCTCCTCTGCGGCGATGGAGCGTTTGATACTCAAATATCAGAACAGAATATACAATATTATTCTGAAAATCTCTTCGAATCCTGAAGATGCAGCGGAACTTACTCAGGAAACGTTTGTCAAAGTAATGGAGAACATAAGCAGATTTCAGGGCAGAAGCGGATTTTATACGTGGATTTTTAGAATAGCTGTAAATCTTACGCTGAGCTACTGCAAACGAAATGTTAAACTTGGATTCGTTTCTCTCGATGCCGAATTGAATGATAATGATTTGCAGGCAAAAGGGGTGCTCAAGGATATTTTAAGCGATAGGAATTTGCCCAGCCCCGATGTCGTTGCGGAAAATAATGAATTATGCCGGCTGATTTTAAGGGCCTTAATGCAGCTTGACTCTTCGCAGAGAACGGTTGTTATTTTGCGGGATATTGAAGATATGAATTATGCTCAGATTGCAGATGTGCTTGATATTGAACTTGGTACAGTCAAGAGCCGATTGAGCAGGGCAAGAAACAATATAAGAGAAATTCTGGAGTCAGTTTTATAATGAAAGAAAATCCTGATATTGATGAGTTGCTGACCGCTTTTATTGATGGCGAGCTTTCGACGAGGCAGCGAGTGGAAATGCAGCGGATGCTCTCTCATGATGAGCAGCTTGCAATTCGATTGCGGCAATTGCAGAGTTGTAAAATGCTGATTAGTTCTTTGCCGCGCGGGGATGCTCCTGACGATATGGCCGAGCGAGTTCTCGCTTCATTGGAAAGAAAGACGTTACTTGGCCATCAAGCCGAGATTTCCAGCCATAGCGAGGGACGACGGCATCTTTTAATGCGAAAATTTGCTACCGCTGCTGCTATGATAATTCTTATGGCTGCCTTTGCGGCGGTTGTTTACACAATCGTTGCACCAGATGGCAGCGTTAACAGAACAGCTGATATAGTTGATAATTGGCAGCCGCCGATTGTTATTGCGGAGGTAGAAAAACCGGAGCCGATTGTCGAAGTAGCTGTTGCCGAATCGAGCATTGAAATTAATACTGATGAAAATATTTTTTATAGCCGCCTGAAATTGAAAACAGCGAGTGTGGATGCGGTTAATGCAGTTATTCAAAAGGCAATCGAAAATAGCGGTTTAGTGAAAACGGCTCAGCCGGTTGTATCTCGGCAGGCGAGGGGTGAATATGTTGTCAGCGGCAGTCCGATAGCTGTCAGCAGATTGCTGGAAGATATAGAAAATATCTGGAATAGATTGGATTCGGCGACATTGCTTGTCAGGTTAAATGAATCCGGCGACCAAATAATAGTAGATGAAATTGCCATCGGGCAAATAATGGAAATTGTTAATTGTGCCGAGCTTAATGGTCGAGTCAAATTCGCCAGGGATTTTTCAATTCTAAATAATATAGCTGCCTCTTTGCCGGGCAGGAAAATGTTAGCGATAGTTGACAATCAGCCGAATGAATTAATATCAATACCCAGACCGGTTCTAACTTCTGCAAAAGGTAAAACCGTTTTAGTGCCGCAGGGAAATTCAGCAGAAAATCAGCAGGTCAATTTAACTATTGAAATAATACCCAGCAAATGATTTATAATAGCGGCTTAAATAAATTCGCCCGGAACTGCCGATTGCCATGGTTTTTGGGCGTAATTTTCAGTGGCTATGCTATTGGCTGCTACTTTGATTTTTTTGTGTTTTTGGTTTCCGATTTTTTCGCAGCAGTGGGACTTTTTGAATCCTGCGTTTTGGCTTCTTTTTTTTCGGTCTTCTCAGTTTTTGTATTTTCCTTAGCGGGTTTTTCGCTATTTGCACTTTTTTTATAGCCGTCACTTCTATAATCGGTTTGATAGAAACCGCTGCCTTTGAAGATTATACCTGAGCCAGCTCCGATTAATCTTTTCAGTTTCAGTTTTTTACATTCGGGACATTTGCGCAGGGGTTTGGCAACGATTGATTGGAACTGCTCAAATTTGCATTCGCAATTTTCACATATGTAGTCGTAAGTAGGCATTTTTATTTTTTCACTTATTAAGTCCTCTGAAAAATTTTAGATTACTTTGTTGCTTTGCTCCTCGTAATGACAGGATGAGCGTTTTAATGTCATTGCGAGGCCGTTTTTTGGCCGTGGCAATCTCAAATTTTCAGAAAACAAGTTTTTCAGAGGACTCTATTGGTTATCTTCTATTTTTTCTGTGTTTTCTTCGTTGGCTTTGGATTGCTGCGAATCTTCGTCTTGCGGCAATTTATTCACAATTACTTTGCTTGGCCGAATTACCCTATCCTTGATTTTGTAACCCTTTTGAAATTCTTCGAGCACGATATTATCCGGCTGCTCCGGCTCGACTTTTTGCATAACTGCCTGATGAGTAGCCGGATTGAAATTTTCACCCGCGGCTTTTATCTGCTCGGCGCCGTGTGATTTCAAAACGTCGAGCATCTGGTCGTAAACAATCCGAATACCTTTAAGCAGTGCTTCGATATTTTCGGTTGCAGCTGCGTTATGCAGTGTATGCTCAAAATTGTCCAGCACAGGAAGCAGTGTTCTGATTATAGATTCTTTTTCGTACGCTATACTTTCAGCTATTTGCCTTGGCGCACGTTTTTGAAAGTTTGCATAATCGGCACTTACCCGCTGCAATTTTCCGAGCAGTTCATCTTTTTCTTTTTGCAGAACTTCGATTTGTTGCTCAAAGTTTTCTTTATTTTTGGATTTATGTTTTTCTTTTTTGTCTTTCATTTTGTCTTCGTGTTTTTTTGTCATTACTATTGGTTGTTGCCAAAATATTTTTTTAATTTATCCATAAAGCCAGTGGATTTTGGAGAAACAGTTTTGTTTTCAGCTTTTGCAAATTCCTCGAGCAGTTCTCTTTGCTTTGCGTTTAGTTTTGCAGGCGTTTCGATAGTAACTTGTACGAGCTGGTCGCCGCTTCTGCCGCTTCGCATATTCGGCAAGCCCTGACCTTTTATTCTGAATATATTTCCGTATTGAGTTCCAGCTGGAATTTTCAGTTTTTTTGTTCCATCCAAACTTGGCACATCGATAGTTGTTCCAAGTGTCGCCTGCGTAAAGCTGATAGGAACAACAGCTACGAGATTATTACCATCTCTTTGCAGAAATTCGTGCGGCTTGATTCTGACGTAGCAGTACAAATCGCCTCTTGGCCCGCCGTGCTGGCCGGGTTCACCTTCGCTGGAAACTCTTATTCCCTGACCTTCGTGAACGCCGGCGGGAATTTTGATTTTAACAACCCTTTTCTTTGGCACTTTTCCTGTGCCTCTACATTTTTTACAATGGGTTTTAATTACTTTTCCAGTTCCTCGGCATTGCGGGCAAGATGAGAGCATCTGAAAGAAACCGCCGCCTCTACTGACCTGGCCGCTTCCTTTACAGGTTGGGCATTGGCTGGGTTTTGTTCCTTTTGCGCAGCCGGTTCCGCTGCATTCGCCGCAGTTGTCCTGGCGAGTAAACTCGATAGTTTTTTCAGCGCCTTTTGCAATGTCGTTTAGCGTTAGTTCAACCGAAGTTTCCAAATCGTAGCCGCGAGTTGCCCGGTTTTGATGGGCAGAGCGTCTGCTGCGAGAGCCGCCAAAAACTCCGCCAAATAAATTATCCAAATCGAACATTCCGAAAATATCTTCAACGTTCATTCTCGAAAAGTCGTGCATTCCAGCCCCGGATAAACCCTGATGGCCGAACTGGTCATAACGTTTTCGTTTTTCGCCGTCGCTTAAAACTTCATAGGCCTCGGCGCATTCTTTGAATTTATTTTCAGCTTCTTTATCTCCGGAATTTTTGTCGGGATGATATTTCATCGCCA
>JAGLSG010000076.1 GCA_023135865.1 Planctomycetota bacterium
TCCAGCGGAAAAGATGATGCAGCTAAAGTTCGTTCCGCACGAAAAATGAGTTTGGAAATAGCGATGGAATATATTCAAGGCGATGAGTTAGTCGAAATTTGTCCTGGTTCAATTCGTATTCGCAAAGAGTTTTTGAGGGAAGTGGATAGAAAACGGCAGGAACGCAAAAATAGTTAGCCGAAACAAAACATCAATTGCTTTAACTGCAAAAATGGCAAATCATTGTCATTACCAGCTGTTTTTGTTAAAATATTAGATGTTTTTTAGAGTAAAAACAAAAAAATGAGTACAAAAAATATACGTAACTTTTCGATTATAGCCCACATCGACCACGGCAAAAGCACCCTTGCTGACAGGATGCTGGAACTGACCGGCACAATTTCAGAGCGGCAGAAAAAAGAACAGTTTCTCGATAATATGGAACTTGAGCGTGAGCGGGGAATCACTATCAAGGCATCAGCTGTTACTATGAACTACGATTATAAAGGCCAGACGTATATGCTCAATTTAATCGATACGCCAGGCCATGTCGATTTTCACTATGAAGTTTCACGAGCATTGGCTGCTTGCGAAGGCGCTCTTCTCGTAGTCGATGCCAGTCAGGGAGTTGAAGCTCAAACCGTAGCAAATGCGTATCTTGCAATCGATAATAATGTCGAACTTTTGAGCGTGATAAATAAACTTGATTTGCCAGCAGCCGAACCCGAGCGGGTTGCAGAAGAAGTAGAACACATCCTCGGCATTGGCAGCAAAGAGTGTTTCAATATAAGCGCAAAAAGCGGAGCTGGAGTTGAGGAACTGCTTGAAGCAATAATAATGCTTCTTCCTGCCCCGGAAGATAAAAGTAATGAACCAACAGCAGCTTTAATTTTCGACAGCCACTGCGACACTTACAAAGGTGTGATATGTTATGTAAAAGTTGTTTCCGGCTCGCTTAGCTTAAAGCAAAGAGTCAGTTTTATGCGCAGCGGCCAAAGCTATCTTATTACCGAGCTTGGCAAATTCACTCCTGAAATGACAGCTGTTGACAAACTCGGCACAGGAGAAGTTGGCTATGTAATTGCCAACATTCGCGAACTGGCTGACGTTACAATTGGCGATACTATCACTGACCAGGCAAATCCAGCAACCAAGGCATTGCCCGGCTACAAAGCACCAATGCAAATGGTATTCTCGGATTTTTATCCCGGCAATAATACTGATTATTCCAAACTTAGAACTGCCTTTGACAAATTAACTCTCAACGATGCCAGTTTTTCATTTACTCCGCACAATTCACCTGCTCTTGGTTTTGGATTTCGCTGCGGCTTTCTCGGCTTGCTGCATATGGAAATAGTACAGGAACGCCTGGAACGCGAAAACGATATAGAAGTAGTACAGACCGCTCCGACCGTCAGCTATGAAGTGCTAACAAAGGATGATGAAGTAAAGAGGATAGAATCACCGAGCCAATTACCGGATCCAAGCCACATTGAAGAATTTCGCGAACCGTTTGTCCGGCTGGAAATAATAACATCAACCGACACAATCGGAGCTATAATGAAACTGGCTGAAGCTCGGAGATGCAAACTTATAAACACCGATTACCTTAGTACCACAAGGGTCATACTCCAATACAAAGCTCCGCTTGCAGAAATAGTGTATGATTTTTATGACCTTCTAAAAGGAATAAGTCGCGGTTACGCCACGATGGATTACGAGTTCACTGGCTTTGAAAAAAGTGACCTTGTAAAAATTAACATTTTGGTAAATAAAATACCTGTTGATGCACTGGGTTTAATAGTTCATCGCAGCTGCGCTGAAGCACGCGGCCGCAAACTCATAATCAAATTGCGAAGAGCTATTCCACGCCATCAGTTTGAAATTCCTCTGCAGGTGGCTATTGGTGGAAAAATAATCGCAAGAGAAACAATCAAGGGCTTTCGCAAAGATGTTACTGCAAAACTTTACGGCGGAGATGTAACACGAAAAATGAAACTGCTGAAAAAGCAGAAAGAAGGCAAAAAGCGAATGAAGAGCGTCGGCTCGGTTCAAATTCCGCAAGAGGCCTTTATGTCAATTCTTGATAGCAGTGAATAGCAAATCTGCAAAAACTGTTTTACACTACAAATTATCCGCAGCAGAATCATTTGAAACACTATTAGTATTAAATTCTGTATCAGATTCTGCCTGTTTTTCTCTTCGTTCTTTCAGAATGTCTTTGATTTCGTAAGCTCGTTTTTCCGTCAGCGGATATTTAATCAGTAACAGTGCACCACAAATACAAACAAATGACGGCAAAACTATATCACAGAATCTCATCCAAAACAACGTGGAATCGGTCTGAACGGCAATATCCTCGTTAAAGCCGGTCGCTTTTAGAAGAAAGCCGGTCGTTAAAAATGCTATTGCTATTCCAATTTTCCACCACCATCCGTAAACAGCATGATAGCTGCCCTCCCTGCGTTTGCCGGTTTTGATTTCATCTTCATCGCAAATATCAGCAAGCATTGAGAAAACAAGCGAAAATAACACAAGCATACCCAAAGATAGTGAAGCGGTTGGAATCAATATCAGGTAAGGATGAACTTGGCTGTAACAGAAAATTTTGAGGGCATTGCCAAAAGCCATAACAAGAAGAAATACCATAACTGTTTTTGATTTACCGATGCGAGTTGCAATCCACGTCATAACGAAAACTCCTGGTAGAGAAAGAGAAGCCCAAAGCGTCCCCACCCATCCTATCAACTGAGAAGCTGTCTGTTTGTCGCCGCTATAAACATAATGCAATATTATCATCTGGGTCCAGCCACTAACAAAAGTAAAACCAATTGTCACAAGAACGACTATCGCCAACAGCCATAAAAATGTGCGATTCTTACAGGTCATAGCAAAACTTTCCCAGAATTTAGTTCTGGTTTGATGTTTTGCCTGTTCGAATTTGCGCTCTTTGCAAACCAGCGCACAAATAACACCTCCGAGAAATAGCAAAACTCCCATCACGAGGCCCACATACCGCATACCAACAATCTCGTCTTTGAAGATGCTGCGTGTCGCCAGCCAATAGAGCCAGGGAGTACTAAGGGCACCAACATTTATTATAAAGCTGCTATAGGCAAATAAACGAGTTCGCTCATGATAATCATCGGTCATTTCGTATCCAAGTGCACCACGGGGAACATCAAAAACAGTAATAGCTGTATAGAAAAATACAGATGCCATTACAATATAAGCAAATGTTACATTTTCACTCCAGCCCTTCGGAGCCATCCACAACATAGCAAAACCAATTCCCAAAGCGATAGCCCCAAAAAATATGTAAGGTTTTCTTCTGCCAAATCGTGAACGGGTATTATCTGAAAGATTTCCTACCAGTGGGTCAGTAATCGCATCCCAAAATCTCGGAATAGCCATTACAATACCAATAAGAGCAGGACTCACTCCCAAACCACTAACATAAATAAGCAATGCAAGATTTCCCAAAGAATTAATCGCTACATTGGTAGACATCGCTCCCAAACCATAAGCAACCTTTTGAGTAAAGGGAATTTTATCTTCTTTGGCCGTAATGTGGTGTTTTTTTATATCCATATTTTTTTCAACCCTACATAGTATAGTTCAATTAAGCAACACCTGTTTTGGTGATTATAAAGTATCTCAATATATTTGAAAACATTATTTTGGCATAATTCACCAATAGCAATCGCTATACTCCTGCAAATGAAAACTTTTTTTTATATTGAAAAGCCACGATGGTTGTGAGAACATACCAGCACAAATAAAAACAGAATGTTTTAACTCTTAAGGAGGTCTTTTACTAATGAGCCATCTACATCATCAAACCGCAGCAAAAGACCGTATTCCATGGCTTCAGTTGACCGCCTATGGAATGGGAGGCATCATACCTATTGCCCTGTTCAACATTGCAGGTCAATTGATGGGCCTTATTGCCAATATCGGCCTAGGTTTAAGTGCATTCTGGCTCGGCGTAATTCTGATTTTTCCACGTCTTTGGGACGCAATTTCAGACCCTCTTATGGGACACATCAGCGATAATACACGAACTCGCTGGGGACGTCGTCGCCCTTACCTGCTTATTGGCGGCATTACTGTTGCTATTACTTTTGTCATTATGTGGTGGATTCCACGCGGTGATTCGGTTGAAGCGATGTTCCAAACCAAAGGCACTTATGAGTGGTTCCAGTTGGGGTATATTCTCTTTTGGCTGCTGGCCTTTTACACCGCCTGCACAATTTTCGAGATTCCACACGGTGCATTGGGTATGGAAATGTCAAAAGACTACCATGAACGCACACGTCTATTCAGTGCCAAGAGTTTTCTCGGCAATATGTTCGCCATGGGAACTCCCTGGCTATTCGCTCTTGCCAACCTTGAGATATTCAAAGGGGTGGGCGGCGACGAGGTTGACGGCATGAAATTTGTTTCGATGCTCATCGCCGTTGTACTAATACCATTGGCCATTTGGTGGACGCTTATGGTAAAAGAGCCGGGATTTGAAGCAGCCAAAAAACAGAAAAAAACACATTTTTGGGAAGACATGCGGACCACCTTCAAAAACAAAACTTTCCTCGCATTGGTGCTGGTCATCTTCCTCGTCGCCACAGGATTTAATTTCGTGGGCTTGCTCAGTTACTACATCTCAATTTTCTATCTCTACGCTGGAAACAAAGCAGCAGCCGGCCCGCTGCTCGGCATCAACGGTACCGTCTGGGCGGTTACGGGACTGATTGCGGTATTCCCTCTGAACTGGCTCAGCCGCCGAGTAGGTAAAAGTAATACCCTGCTTATTGCGATTTTACTGATGGCCGGTGCCCAGGTCTCAAAAATCTTTTGCTATAATATCACCTATCCTTATCTCGTCATTATTCCAACATTTTTGCTCTCTGCTGGTATGCTGTTCTTCTTCACATTGGGCAGCTCCATGGTCGGCGACGTGTGCGATGAAGATGAACTGAAAACCGGAAAACGCAGAGAAGGCAGCTTCTATTCTGTCTTCTGGTGGTTTTTGAAAATGGGTATGGCTATCGCCAGCTTGGTAACTGGTATCCTGATAGTCTATACACAGTTCAACGAAACACAGGCTTCAACTGTCGATAATATTTTCGGCCCGCTGAATGTCATTTCAGCTAAATCCACTGAAGCAATAGAAAAACCTGAAATTCTAACCGACCCCAATTATATGAGCTTAGTCAATGAGCAACTCGTCAAAGCACACCTGGCTGCCGAAGAACTGCAAGTTCACTTTAACGAGCGGGCCGACAAATTCGCCAACAGCAAAGACCATTATAATCAACTCAGCGAGCAAACTGGAACTATCATGGGACTTATCAACACAATTCCCACAGATAACATCATCGACATCAATGATGCCAATGCACTGGCCATACAATGTACCTCTATCGCTGACGAGACAAACATACTATCTCGCCAGACTCCTACTGCACTGCTGCGTCTGCGTGTTGTTGAAATCGGTTTGCCGATTCTCTTGTGCCTTATGTCAATCATCGCACTGCGATTCTATCCACTGACGGAAGAGCGAGTCTATGAAATCAAGCAATTGCTGGAAGAAAGAAAGCAGAAAAAGCAAACACAGTAAAAGTGTAAAAACCTGTTTAAAGAAAAAGAGAAAAAGATAATTGTATTTTTATCTTTTTCTCTTTTTTGTTTTCGCTCTTTTAGAGACTGATTTTTATAGTATTGCTGTTTTTGTCCAGAGCAGCTTTTAGTTTTGCATCGTCAATACTCGCACCGCCGGAGCGATACAGATTTGGTTCAGTTTCAAAATCGATAGCCGAGCCGTTAATTTCAATTTTCTTCACACCACTGTTTTTGCCGCTGACACAATAAACCAGTTTCGTATCACAGCCATGCAATTTCATTTCAGCTGCAAGCCCGTCAAATTCTTTCGTCATTATCGGGTCAAAAACAGTTCTGCCGCAGTTGTAACGAATCCCCAGCAAATAATCGATTACAAATCTCACAAACATTCCAGAGCCGCTCGAATACACTCTCCAGCCGCCCTTTAGTGCAACTTTGCCAGCTATTAAGTCTTCGTAATGCTCATTTACTTCGCAGCGACTTGCAAAATCACCATCGGAACTGCTGTAGTAACAATTCGATTGGCGTATGTCTGCCTGCGGAATAACTTTTTGTATATCGATTGGTACAACCTGGCGTAACGCCTTGATGAATTCCTGCGTATGGCCTAATTTTGCCATCGCTTCGACATATCTCAAATGTGCATGGGTGTACATAATTCCAATTTCTCTGCCGAAGAAAGATGAACTTTCTGCCCGCTTGAAATACGTTCTCAATCCGCCGTTATATTTGACCGGTTTATCCATCAGCCGTGCGCCGTCAGGACCTTTCAAATGTTTTTCTATAATTTCAGCGTGTTCTTTCGCCTGCTGCGGCGTAAATATACCGCTGATTATTCCGCGAATCATCGGCAGCAGGCGATAATGAATACCGGTTGTGCTGTCCGAAGGATGCAACAGTAAATCTATTTTATTTTCTTCACCGACCAAACCAAATCCAGCTACCACGCCATCTTTAATTAGCAGGCGGCTAAAATCTTTTTGAATTTCATCGCACAATTGGCCGATTTCTTTTGCGATTTTCTCGCGACCGCAATTACGACAAACTTTTTCAAAAGCTCTGAATGTTTGATAGCTAAGGCAAACCGTCCAGGAACTAATCATACGTTTTTTGAGTTCCTGATTCACCGGCTGCATCGAATCGTTCCAATCGCCGTCGCTGTAATTTACCAGCTTTGTTCCGCTGACAAAACGTGTGTCTTTTATATGTTTAATTATACGGCTAATGTGTTCAATAACAGCTTCGTTTTCGCCCTGGCCATCGTAATATGGCAGCGATTCATTCAAAAATTCATAATCACCAGACGTACAAATGTATTCGCACATTGCCAGAACCGGCCAGAAGATAACATCGCCATGCGATTCATTTGGCCTGACATTTTTATAGCCATCAAACATCCACCATTGCGACCAATTGCCGTCAATACTTTGATTTGCGAAAATAGTAGCAATTGTTTTTCTTGCAGCGGCGTAGTGTCCCTGAGCCATCAGCATTTCTATTGGCCCCTGACATATATCTCTTGTTCCCCAGGCCGCTCCGCCATATTGCTCAAGCCCGTGCGGCGTAAGATAATGAATCATGGCATTTTGCACGAACCACGGCAGCATTTGGCTTATTGCAGATATTGCTTCATTTTCGCCAACTTTTGACAAATCGAATCCGCCGAAAACATCTTCCCTGACAGATTCTGTTTCTGACAAATCTTCTTTTACGAGCCGGCCGTCAATTCGCATTGCAAATCTATTTGTTTTGGCCAATTTTATCACAAAGAAATTCAGTCCTCTGCTTTTTCCATCGGCAAAAAGCAATTCATCTTCGCCGATTTTCTCAACTGCATCCGGCGTTTCGATTTGCAGATTGAAAAACCCACCTGGAAACATTTTTGTAAGTTCACTTTTTTCGCCGGGCAGCATCTTAAAACTGTTTGGTTTGTCAGAGGCAATCTGCCAATTGTGTTCATTTGTAAGATTGTTTGAAATTAGCCATTCGGGTGCAGTTCCCTTTAGAACGTTAATTTTTAGCGTAAGTTCAGCCGCATCAGGCGAAGCAACTGACAAAACTTCAAACGTTAAATCACCTTTTTTGTAAATCCATCTGCATTGATTGCTCGACATTTCAAAAGCCGATGGAACAGCGAGCTGATAGCATTGGCCGTTTTGCAAAATGAAAATTCGCTGACCTGTATGGCGAACCGCATTAAACGCATTGGTATTCACCGTTGTAAGGCGATTAAAGTTGACATTGCCCTGCGTTATGTGTGACTGAAAAACTCCGAACATAAACGCTGTACAACTCATAGTTGCATCGCTGGCATTTAAGCTGCAAGAAGTTTTCATTACATGTCCATGCGGCCGCTGCACAATAAGTTCTTTCGCGCAAAGAGCCACATGGCAATTATCACCGTAGAAAAACGAAAGCAATTTGCCATTATGGATTTCGCTGTGCTTTCTATCGCTGCCAAACAATCCATCAAGTTCAGCTTCCGTCAACTCATCACAGATAAACAATGGCGACTTTGAAAACAAGCTGCCAACCGATTCGCCGCAAATACAATCATCCTGCCATGGCTTTTGGGCGAGTTTTTTAATCTCCTGCAAATCCGGCTCAATTAATTTCAAATCATCCTGCGTAGTAGCAGCCGGATGGTCTTTGCGGAAAATACCGAAAAAACCAAAATCTTTTTTCTCACCTGCTTTCAAAATCACCGGTTCGGTTTGCAAAGCAATTAAACCAAATTCCTGCTGAGACAATCCGCCAAATTCGGCTTGCGAAAGTGCTTCGGCCAGGCCGGTTGCTCTGTAATTTGTGCCGAAAAACTGCATACCATCTGTTGAAAAACTTCTCGTTTTATCAATTGAGCCCAATGCCAGCCAGGGAACACAGCCGCGACCATGCTCATTTTGACGGCAGCAAACAACGGCTCCAATCTCTTTGTGGTAGAGCGGCTTATAATCGGTGTACTGACTTACATAGGATTCATTTTTTTCCTTTCCATCGGCGAAGGAAAGCCCCACATCCTGAACATAAACAAGGTCAACTTCCTGCTCGTCTTTGTTTGTGTTTTGCAGCTGCACATTCCACAGCCAGCTGCCGCTTTTTTCTGCAAGCAGCAATCTGCCGGAAAATTCTATCCCTTCAAATTCACCTTGGAACTGGTAATTATTTTCATCGATGAATTTCTTTGCGCTGCTCGCCGGCCCAAGAAGCGGCACAGCCGAAAAATCGCCATTTGTTTTTTTTCTAAGATAAAGATTTGAGCAGCCCTTCTCAAGCTGTGAGCCGGCCAGAAGATTTATTTCTATCGAATCCTGCTCGATATTTTTTACAACGCCGTTTTCAAATATGGAAAATTTCAGTCCCGAAGAATTTTCTATTTTGTACACTTTCGCAATGTCAGCCAATTTACTACCCTTTAAAAAAATTTATTATCAATTCTCAGTTTTAATTTTAACTCGATTAAATCCAGCTCTTTTGAGTCCTTTTTTAACATCTTCATTCTGCATCATCAACTTCCAGACCAGACCGCTGCGGGCATTTTCGATGAGCAGCAGCATCGGCCCCTGTGCAATACCGATTACGTGGTCGCAAACCCAATCTTCCTTAAGATTGAAGCCATCCCAGAAACCATATCCACCCTGCTCAACAGATTGCCATATTGGTTTTCCATTTACTTTTAAGTTTCGCATTTCTTTAAGTGCTTTAATTGAGTCAGCCGGCTCAAACGGAACTGACATTCCCGCTCCGTAAGGATGAAGCGTGCCGGGTTCGCCCTGGTCGTGAGCCGCCCCTCTTGGCGGATGGCCGGGTACGACATATTTATCGCCAGGCCCCGCTCCAGCTGTAATTCCCCAGCGATTTTGGCCGTAGGTAGGAAATCGAGCACTATTATCGCGACACCAATCACGATTTGCTCTAACCGCACGGCAGGTATTTTCAAACCAGTCAACGCCAAGCGAATCAACGCCCGTGCCGGCAGAGCTGAAATCATAAAAACAATGAGCAAACATATAAGTAAACAGCGTTCCGGGATACGTATAAATAAACGGCTTGCCGTTTTTATACTTTCCAACCGGCCGCTCCCAATTCGTCATTGTTTCCGGTTTTAGTCGATGGTTTTCAACGGGTGCTCCCTGACCAAGCAGAGCTATCAAAAGCGTTTCGTCGGTACACCAATCCCAGGTTTGTTTTTCAAACTGGCCGGAACCCGCCATATTATTCGAGTCGTCTGCCTTCCAGGCCATATACACTTGGCCGTTTTGAGGACTGACAAAACTCTGCCAGTTAACGCCGGCAAAAATATCTTCAGCAAGTTCTTTAACTTCGCCTTTGAAATATTCACCAACTACAATTGCACCTGCAATCATTAAAGCTGTATCTATTGAAGATGCGATACTTTCGTAGCCAAGTGGCGTTGTATTGCCGGTGGCAAAATCAACAAAATGGCAATACATACCATTATGCTGAGCATTTGATTTTTTAATTGTTTTAAGTGCTTTCAGCGCACGTTCCTGCGCCGCCTTTCGTGATACATATCCGCGCTCAACACCTATCGGCAGTGCCGCCAATCCAAAACCAAGAGATGCAACGCTACAACTGCCATGGCCTGTTTTATCTCGAACAAGGCCGGAAACAGGATGCGATTCTTTCCAGAAAAATTGAAAAGAAGCATAAGTAATTTCTTCGAGCAAAAGTTCATCTTCGGCTGAAAATCTTGTTTGGTTTGGCTTGGTTTCAACAGCGCCGCATCCTCCGCTCAAAAACAAAATACTCGCAAGCGATAAAGCGATATATTTCCCACCGTCCATAGTTTTCTCCCAAATCCAGAGTATTTGCCGTGCTTGTCGCAGCCAAACAACTAACCAAAACCAAATAAACAAGTTAAAGCAAACTTTTTATGCCTTTTTTGGCCTTTTTGTCAAGATAATTCTCTTAAACACCCTTAAAAACCGCAATCACAGGCCAACTCAGCTGCAAACAGGACTACCAACAATCGTTTTTTTTTGTTTGACATTTCAGCCGATGCACTGATAATACGGCCAAAATTAGAAGTTTATGGATTCCCGACAGAAGAATCTTATTTTTTAGGTTTATTTAGTTCCGCAAAAAAACAAAATAACAATTTGAAACAGGAGGACAGACCCAAATGCGCAAACTAATTCTCACCTTATTGTTAGCATTATTTTCCAGTTCCTGCTCTGCTGGGCAGTGGTATGTATTTGAAGATTTTAGCGACCAGCAGTCCATTGAGAAATGGAAACCGGCCAATATCAGCGGCGAATCGGAATTAATACAGGCACTCGCCCAAGCTGAAAACCCACCAATAAAAGCCAAACAGGCCGTGATGTTCAAGTGGCAGGGAGACGATAACGGCGTAGAACTAAAATATTTTCCAGCTTCCCCTGTTAACATTCTGTCCTGGCAGAAAATACGCATCCTTATAGCCGTTCCCGCCAATACCAGCGGTACAACACTAAATATGTGGCTTCACGACGGCGGCAGAGGCGTATTTCTAACCGGCTCCGAAATTGCTCCCGTTGGAGGATGGGCTTGTATTGAATTCGACCTTGAAGATGCGAAAAAACAAATCGATGCAGCGACTGTAAAAGAATTTTCTCTGACAATCAGCCAATATCCCGGTGATGCGAGTACAGTTTTCTTCGATAAAATTGAGGCATTGAGCGAAAAGGAAAGTTTGGCTGCACCTGCAGCCGCACCACCTCTACCAACTGCATCTATTACCGCCAGTTCCGGCCAAAAAAACAGCGGCACCCCGCCTGCTTCAGCGATGGACGGCAAGATGAATACTCGCTGGTCAAGCGATTTCAGTGATGACCAGTGGCTGCAAATAGCTTTTGACAGCCCGCTCGAACTTGTAGGACTCAAGTTACACTGGGAAACTGCCTACGGCAGAGATTACGAAATACAATTACTCCAGCCCAATGGCAAATGGGTTACAGCAAGTAGAATAAAATTCGGCGATGGCGGAGTTGATGAAATATATTTCGGCCCTCGCAAAGCCAAAGCAATTAAAATGGTCGGCTACAAACGCGGAACCGGCTGGGGTTATTCGCTTTGGGAAGTGGAAATTCTCGGATTAGAAAATGAGATTTTTGCAAAGGCATCTTCAGCAGCAAAAGGTACTTCATCCGAAGCGATACTTGATGGCAAAACAGAAACCTATTGGGAATCAGAAGTCGAATGCGAAAAAGAAACAATTATAGAACTTCTCTTCCCGCGAAAACTTGGTGTTGGCGGATTGCAAATCAACTGGTCACAAGTCCAAACTCCTGCCTGCAAAATTGAAGCATTCTCAAAAGAAGCAAACAAATGGCAACTAATAATGAACAAAAAAGCCAGCTTGAATAATCAGCTGGAAGATTTATTCTTTGCTCCGGTCTATGCAGAAAAATTACGTATGGTCTTTGCGTCTAAACTGGCCAAGCCGGTTCGTATTGCTGACATTCAAATAAAAGGTACTTCCGAGGGCTGGACTCCTGTCAGACATTTTGAAATGCTCGCACAGCGTCTGCCGGACGGCCTTTTGCCCAACTGGCTAAGCCGCAAACAGGCGTTCTGGACTGTTACTGGTCTGCCCGACAGCTTCAATGAATCTCTGCTGGAGGAATACGGAAAAATCGAATCCGGCCTGCGTGATTTCAGCGTAACGCCAGCTTTGATAGTTGACGGAAAACTGCTTAGTGCTAAAAACTTTGAAACCAGCCAATCGCTCGCCGAAGAATGGATTCCGGTTCCAAATGTAAAATGGCTCGGCAATGGCCTGGAAATGAATATCACAGCCAACACAATTGAGCCGGACACAACGCTGGTTCTTTATAAACTTTCAAATACTTCAGATAAAACTAAAAACATTTCATTCTTGCTCGCTGCTCGCCCCTTGCAGGTAAATCCGCCATGGCAGCACGGCGGCCATTCACAAATTAAACAAGCCGAATGGCAAAGCAAAACAAACACTTTGATTTTGAACAATAGAGAAGCTCTGCGTCTTTGCTTGGCGCCGTCTTTTGTATCGCTGTACAGCCAGAAATCAACAGCTGACTCAGTTGATATAATTGAATGCCTTATCGAAAATCGTACAGTCGGCGAAACGCTCTCTTCGGAGGATGGCATTATTTCAGCCGGCCTTCGCTGCGATTACAAACTCAAAGCCGGCGAAACAAAAAGCATTCTTGCCATTTATCCAAACAAAGAAAGTGCAAATATTACAGCTCCAAAAGATGCCGAAAAATTCTTCAATAAGGAAATGGCTAAATCCATAAAACTATGGAAGGAAAAAATCGACAGCTGGAGCATCGACATTCCAGATAAAAAACTCGTAAACTTAGTCCGCTCCAATCTTGCTTATCTTTTAATAAATGCTGATGGCCCTGCAACTCAGCCGGGTTCGCGAAACTACAACAGTTCCTGGATACGCGATGGAGCAATCAGCGCAACAGCAATGGCGAGATTCGGTCTAATTGACAATGGCGTCAATTACCTAAAATGGTTCACCAAGCTTATCAAAGACGATGGCTTTGTCCCATTTCTCGTAAATACAAAAACCGGCGAGATGGAGGGATTTGCGAGCAACTGGCAGGAGTACGATTCGTTCGGCGAATACATATTCCTCGTTCGCCAGGTTGTAGAACTGACCGACGATGACGAAATCGCAAAATTATGCTGGCCTAAAGTCAAAGCTGTCGTGAAATATATGGAGAACCTGCGAAACCAGCGGTTGACCGAGAAATACATCGGCACTGAATACGAAGGCATTCTGCCGGAATCAGTCAGCCATGAGGGCTACATATCACCTCCGAGACACAGCTACTGGGACGATTTCTTCGCTCTAAAAGGTCTTCAGGATGCACAGGCGATTGCACTTCGGCTCGGCCACACGGAAGACGCCGCATGGCTTGCCAAATTTGAAACTGACTTTCGCAAATCAGTTCTGCAATCTATAGAACGTGTTTGCAAAATCCACAACATTGAAACAATTCCCGGATGCGCAGAGCTTGGCGATTTCGACCCAACCTCAACATCTATTGGGATAATGGTAGCCGATGAACGAGACACACTTCCAGCTCACAGACTCAAGGCAACCTATGACAGTTATATGAAAGAATCGAGAGATCGTGCCGCTCAGCCAGTTGGAACACGAAGCACATATACACCTTATGAAGTTCGTAATATTTCAGCTACGCTTCGGCTTGGCCGAATTGCGGATGCACAAATGCTGCTCGAGTTCTTCGTGGAGGACGGCGTTCGACCATTCGCCTGGAATCATATGGGTGAAGTTGTTCACGGCGATTTGCGCACGCCAAGTTACATAGGCGATATGCCGCATACCTGGGTCGGAGCCGGCTTGGTTAACGCCATCCGCGACCTGCTCGTTTACGAAGACCGCGGCCAATTGGTACTCGCAGCAGGCGTTTATGATAAATGGCTCGACAAAGGAGTTTCAGTCAGCAATCTGCAAACATGGTGGGGACCGATTAGCTACACGCTCAAGCGTGACAAAAACGGCCAAGCGGTTCTCAAATTGAAATGTTCACAGCAGCCGCCAAACGGCTTTGTTGTGCCAGAAGGCATAAAACTAATGCTGCAATAAAAATTTGCCGAAAAACCTTTAGAACTGAAAACAATGCGGGCGTTCTTACACAAGTTCGCCCGCAATCACCGTCCGTCAGGATTTTAGGTGAAATTTTCAGTAGCATCTGCTATTAAATAGGTTTCAAAACTTGATTTTGCAAAAAACAGTTTTGGAACCTGTTTTCGTATTTTCATAAACTGGATTTGATTCTGGAGGTAAAAAATTGGCAACATCAACAAAAAACAAAAAACAGGATTCTGGATTATCTTTTAACGACCAGTCGTTTCTGCACAATGGCGAAAACTATTTTGTTTTGAGCGGTGAGATGCACTATTTCCGCATCGACGCTAAATTATGGCCGAAGCATTTGAAGCTCGCCAAAGAGGCCGGCCTAAATACCATATCTTCTTACGTTCCCTGGTCGCTTCACGAGCAGGTTGAAGGCAAACCCGATTTCGAAGGCAAAACATCACCGAATCTAAATCTCATCGGCTTCATTAAACTTTGCAAAAAGAACGGCCTGAATCTGATTTTGAAACCGGGACCATTTATTTTGGCTGAGATGGTAATGCACGGAATTCCGCGATGGTTTTTCAAAAATTATCCCGACTCTCTCGCCTGCGATGAAAACGGCAAACCGTATTCAGCCAAATACACCTGCGTAAAACATCCAGATTACAAACGCAAAACTCTTCAATGGTACGATGCGATAATGCCTTTGATTGCCAAATATCAAACGTCCTGCGATGGGCCGATAGCGATGGTTCAGGTCTGCAACGAAGTCGGCCTTTTCCAATGGCTTGGCGGCTGCGGCGATTACAGCAAAACATCGCTAAAATCATACAGAGAATTTCTTAAAAAAACATACAAAAATATCGATGCGTTGAACAAGCACTACGGCTCAAAATATTCAAGTTTTGCAAAAGTCAGGCCGCCTGCCGGCAAAGTTACTTCGAAGGAAGACCAACTCGGCTATGGCGACTGGGAAACTTTCCACAGGGACTTTTACGCTGAATACATCGGCTGGCTAATTGACGAGATTCACTCTCGCGGCGTAAATTGTCCGCTGTTCCACAATATCCCCGGCTGGGTTTACAGCCGCGCAAAAGATATGCCGGTTTGCATTTCTATGTACCACAAACTGGCCAAACGCTATCCTGAAATAATGTTCGGCGTTGACCACATTCCGGAAAATCCATCGTACATAAATTTTCACGACGACCGTTTGATAAATGCCTATACTAAAGCGTTGCAGGGCAATCGCGGGCCGACTTACGTAGCCGAGCTTCAGGCCGGCACTCGCGAGGCAAACATTCGCGTCTATTCCAATGAGATGGAACTTTTCTACAAGGCGTGTCTCGCCAACGGCGTTATGGCGATGAATTATTATATGTTCAGTCAGGGCCAGAATCCTCCCGGATGGGGTGTTTACGATTCGATGTTTTATTTGCAAACGCCGCTCGATGTTAAAGCCAAACCCGGCGAAAATTACGAGATGACAAAATATATCGGCCAGGTCATTTCCACACACGGCAGACGGCTCTGCCAAAGCAATAACCCTGCAAAACAGGCACTGGTTTATTATCCGCCGAATTACTATCGCGAATTTTTGCGCCCGGTATTCACCGGTGAAAAACTCGATGACCGCTCGAAAATTGGCTGCAAACTCGACCTGCGCACCGTAACCGATAGATTCCTCTTTGACAGCGTTGGCAAACTGCTCGCTATGGACAATCAGGATTACGATGCTGTTGACATTACCAATATCGATAAAGCCCAACTAAAGCCATACAAACAATTATGGGTGGCTTCCGTCGAGCAGATGGATGCTGACAGCCAGAAGCTGCTTTTGGATTACGTTCAAAATGGCGGCCATTTAATATGTTTCCCAACTCTGCCAAAGCTCGACCTGCAAGCCAAGCCATGCACCATCCTCGCTGACGGCCTCGGCGTAAAAACAGATGAAATAATCAGCGATGTCGAAGGTATGGTTAAGTGGACGGATTCGGGTGAAGAAATCCACGCAACGAGTTACCTTGAAACTTTCATTGCCAAACCTGCTAAAGTTATTGCGAGAACTCGCAGCGGAAAAAATTGCGGCATAAAAATAAAATGCAAAAAGGGCTCAGCTTCGATTTTCGGCAGCGGTTTCTGCTATCAGGCCGTCTCTCACAAAACTGCATGGCAAAAATTCGGCCTTGACGAAAATTTCAAAGGCGATTTCACCTGCGACAATTCTATGGTAATTACACGAACACGTCTGCACGAAAAAGCCGGCGGCTATTTGTTTATGCTCAACTACCATAACCAGCCGCTCGAAACAAAGGCCAAACTTAAAAATACTAAATTGCCGGCTGGAAAAGAAAAATTTTATCTGCCGCCGTTTAGTGGACTCGTTTTGGCTTTTGATTTACCGCTCTCGGATGATTGCACTCTGGTCAATACAACATCTGAAATATCCGGCATTGATGCAGCTGCAAATAAAATCACGGTTACAGTAAACGGCCACGCAAACACGCCCGGCCAAACACTGCTGAAAACATCGAGAAAGGTAAAGAAGGTTTCGCTTGACGGAAAGAAAGTTTCGTTTGAGCAGTCGTCAAGTAAAGTGAAAATAAGTTACAACCACGATAAAGGCAAAAAACTGATTATTGATTTATCGTAAACAAATTTAATTATATTCTGATTTATCTGAAAAACCCCGGGAATAATTCCTGGGGTTTTTGTTTTGGTAATCCGAAATTGTTTAGGATTTAATACTTAGAATTTTTTATTGGGTGTATATTATCTGCATTTGTTTTTGCGTAATTGTCGGATTCAGGCCATAGAGCATTTTCAATTGTTCCTCGGTTGGCATAGTCAGATAGTATTCTCCGCTTGGGCCGATGTATCCGTAGTTGTTTTCAGCTATTTCAAGAACAACCGGCGATTTTGAGCCGTTGTTATTTGTGAGCCAGACAGTTACGCTTTGCGGCCTGATTACCACCTTTGGCCTGAAGTACGAGTAGGAATAGATTACATATTTTGGCCGGCTGATTACTCTTCTGTTATGTCGTCCGCGCCGGTTATATCTTCGCTGCGTATTTCTTTTGGATGGCAAATTTATGCAAAGATTTGCTGTAAAGCCGGATTTACGTGAATTTAACTTATACGTATTTGACCTGTATGAATTTGATTTAACGTATGAGTTATTCTTATTTCGTCTGACTTGCGAGCGTTGGCCATTTTGTCTATTGTGCGATTTATTTCTGTTTGGCCTGGCGTAGGCGTTAATACTGAAAATTGCGAGAACCATTACTGCCAGCAGTGCAATATTTAATTTTTTTGTCTTCATTTTTTAGCTCCTTTCGCATTTGGATTTAGTTTTCACTTATACAGACGCAGGAGTGCTGGCTTTTATTGCAAAAAATTTTATTAGTTGCTCCATCCTTCGCAAGCTACGGAGGGCAAGCGTTGCTTGTTGATAGTTGCTGGTTAGCCCTGCCATCACTATGGCAGGGTCAATGTTTTAATTAACCACGGATTACACTGATTTCACAGATTTTTTTTTCGGTTCGCCACATCATCACTCCCTGTAAATATGAAAACATAAAAAAAGATTTATTAATCATTGACAGATAACCTCATAGCAGCACCTCAGACAAAAGCAAAGTCAGTTTTTGATTGTTGACTGCCGCTTAAAGAAATAGAATGGGAAGCCAGAGATGAAAGGAGTAGTTGCGTCATGGGTTCTAATCTTATACAGTTAGATAAACTCGAAAATCAAAAGTATCTTCATTATCATAGGGGCTTACAGCCAATTCGATAAAGTCGCGATGCTTTGGTCGATATCGGCAAGCACAAGAATGCATTCTCTTGACTGTCATGCCAAAAAATAAACTATTTTATATATGGAGGTATATCAATATGCGTGACCTTATACAAATCTCAGAAACTGGCTTCAAAAAGCTCTATGAGAAACTGAGAGAGCTTGAGAAAGAACGAACGGTTGTCAGTAAACGGGTTGGTATAGCTCGTGAAGCGGGCGATTTAAAGGAAAACGGTGAATATATTTGCGGCCGTCAGCAACTAGGGTTTATCGATGGGAGTCTCGGTGAATTGAGAGCGCAAATAAACCGTTCAGAAAAAGTTGATTGTACTAACGTTCAATGTGACCGGGCCAGGTTTGGGACCGTTGTAACTTTGTTGGATCTGAATACTCAAGCGAAGGTGACCTATCAATTACTGGGCCCTAACGATGCTGATATTGATACGGGAAGTATTTCAATTCACTCACCAGTAGGAGATGCTATTGTTGGGCTCTCGATAGGAGACAAGGAGTCAGTAACTATCCCTCGCGGCGAGTTTCATTTTGAGGTAATTAACATTGCGAAATCACAAATTGAGTAGGACTGAAAACTACCAGGATTTCCGAACACAGGGGCCAAACCTGGGATAAAACAAGAACTGTAAGTAGCCAGGCATTACAACTGGCCTCCAGCAGCTACCCCCGCTTTTGATTGATTCAAAAAAAAGAGGCCGTGAAAAAACTGGTTCTTTTTTAACAAAAAATGGTTTTTTTTGCTCCTTTTTTGACAAAA
>JAGLSG010000077.1 GCA_023135865.1 Planctomycetota bacterium
CCGCTTATAAGAAAAGCCAAAAGTGCCAGCACAAATAAAATCAGGACAACTATTACCACAATTAAAATTGTTTCCATATTTTCATCCTTAAAAGTTATTCTGATTATAGATTTTTAATCGCCACCCGTCAAAGCAGTTGCTATTTATTGGCTCTTTTTTTATGATGTTTTTTGTTTTTTACAAATATTATGAAAAATTACCACCTGGCAATCCTGAAAAGGCCATATTTGGAAGCAATTCTCGATGGCCGCAAAAAAATCGAGTCTCGGCTCACAAAAACACGCCGTTCTCCAATAGGGCAGGTTTTGCCGGGCGATAAAATCTTCTTCAAAATCAGTAGTGGCCCGGTTTGTGCCACAGCCACCGTAAAAAAAGTGAAAACCTTTTATGATTTAACATCAAAACAAATAACTAAAATAAAAGAGCAGTATAACCATCAAATCGGCGGCATCGACGAATACTGGCAGGGCAGGACTGATTGTAAATTTTGCTTTTTGCTCTGGCTTGAAGACATAAAACGTATTGAGCCAATAAAGATTAACAAAAAAGATTTCAGGGCGTGGGTCATTCTGACAAAAAAAGAAAATTTTGGCTTACTCAAAACACGATAGTTAGAACACCGCTTATGGCAACCGCTAAAAATGTCATTGCGAGGAGTGAAACGACAAAGCAATCCCTGCTATTGTTTCAAAAACGAGATTACTTCGCTTCGCTCGTAATGACAGAACGCATTTTTAGAGGTGCCCTTATAATAAAAAATGGGAAATAAATTAACAGCTTGTTAGAAAGGGTTGGGCAAGTTAGGCCTACTGCCAGTCGGACGGGTAATGCACAGATTGAGAATCAATTTCAAACTTTCTGCATAGTACTTCAAGAAGCTGCTCTATCCTTTTGACCTGAAAGTCCGTCGGGCGAGCCATTTTGCCATCGGCTACAACACAAATTCGAATGGTCTGACCGCTACCATACCATATTTTGCCTGGTATACTCGACCACTGCCTCTGCCATTTTTCGGTAGATTGAATCTGGCCATCGCCGCCACCAAGTCCATTACAAAGACAGAAATGGCAATTAATGTCTTCTGGATTTGACATGCCACTCAGCGAGGCCAATTGTTCGATATTACCGGCCTTTGTGCCACTGTAATAAATCTCAACACTATTCCAGCGGTCAGGTGATTGAGCCGCCTTGGAAACTATCGCTGCTTCAATCGAACCGAGCCGATAATAACTTGAAAGACAAAACGGCCCTGCAGATGGAGGATTGTTACCGAGTACCATCAGAACAACAGCGCCGGCCGTCATAGAAACCAGCAGCGCTGCCAAAACTTTTGCTACCCGTGGCTGATTCGCCATATCTTCATCCCTGAAAATTAATCTATCGCAATCTATTGCAAAAAGAAACTCTGAAAAGCTAATTGAAAATTGCCAAAAAAGAGTATGGTTACTTTATAATAAAATCATCGGCTTGTGCCAATAGTTTACTGTAAATTTTACCAAGAATTTTATATTTATTGCGGCAATTTATCACAACGATAATAAAAATACTTTCCAAACAAAACAGCTTTTGAGAAAATCAAAAAAAGCTTGACTAAATACGCCATTTTTGATAGAAAATCAGCGGTTTAATTTTCATGGGGACACAAATTTATGTCTGAGCTCGACATCGTAAGAGATCTTGCCAAACAGGCATTGACAATATCAACAACATCTGGCGATACGGACGATTTTTTCTGGGACAGTGCCCAGCGACTGGTCCATAATGTGAGACATATATGCCTTCTGCCCGATCTGTCGAGCCACAAAGCCAACATCGATCGCTTCGCCCTGTACACAGCAGCGTATTTTTGTGATGCCGGTATCGCTCGCAGTTTTAATCCGGAAAACATTAAGTCAAAATCAATAGCAGCCAGCTTCAACACAGAAGATTTACTCGATATTTGTACACAAATTGTCAAAAAGGAACTGTCAAAAATTGTCGAGAAGCCAAAAATCGAAAAAATAAACAGGATTATTGTCGAAAGCCATAATAACAATACGAATATAATTGAGGCAATGATACTTTCGGATGCACGCAGTTTAGATGATATGGGCGCTGCTGGAATTCTTAATGAATTTCGACGGTTTGTCCCCGTAGGCAAGGGCATATCCAGTGCACTTAAAACATGGAAAAGCAAAATAGATTATCGCTATTGGCAGGCACGCCTGAAGAAAAGCTTTAGATTTGAACAGGTACGCAAACTCGCCGAACACCGGCTAATCACCGCTGAGAATTTTATGAATCAGCTCAAACTTGAAACAGAAGCCCTCGACCTGCAAAAGTTAATAACTGAACCCATTCGGAAAGATTAAAAACTGACATATCTCGCGAGTTTATTCTTATATTCTTTGTGTTAAGCTGAAAACACAGCTCTGGAAAACTTACGCAGAATATGTTAGAAGGTACAATCATGATAAATAATTTTAAGAGGTAAAAATGAATAAAGAATTACGTTCATTGTCCGCTGAAGAAATTGCACAATTAAACGCTCAGGGCTGTTTCTGTGAAAACTGGTCGTTTGTCCGTGTGGTCGATGGCTTTAAACCGGAAAGGGTAAAATCAACGTATTTTTCCGGCCAAGTAACACTTGGTGTCTTTGAGAAACGAATTACCTTTGAAGCAGGCCTTGAAAAACCAGCAGGCATAAGTAATGCAACAATTCATAACTGTCGCATAGGCAACAATGTGTACATTGACCACGTCAAAAATTACATAGCCAATTACGTAATAGAAGATGACGTTGTAATAGCCAACATCGATATGCTGACTGTTGAAGGTAAAAGTTCATTTGGCAATGGCACCCAAGTAGTTGTTATCAACGAAGCAGGCGGAAGAGAAATACCCATTTATGACAATCTTTCCGCTCATACCGCTTACATAATAGCCCTCTATCGCGACCGGCCGAAGGTTATTGAGTGTTTCAAGAGAATGATAGCCGATTATACAGCCAGCGTTACTTCGTCTATGGGGCTTGTGGCAAAAGATGCAAAAATTACCAATTGCCGGATTATCAAAAACGTCAAGATAGGTCAGGCAAGCAGCATTGAAGGAGTCAATCGGCTGGAAAACGGCTCGGTTAACAGCTGCAGTGAAGCGCCTGTTTATATTGGGCCGGCTGTTTTAGCAGAAAATTTCATTGTTTGCTCTGGTTCCACTATTACCGATGGAACGATAATATGCAATTGTTTCATAGGTCAGGGCTGTGAACTTGGAAAACAATACTCCGCAGAAAATTCAGTGTTCTTCGCTAATTGCCTCGGCTTTCACGGTGAGGCCTGCTCAATTTTTGCAGGCCCTTATACCGTTACGCACCACAAATCGACAATGCTAATTGCCGGGCTGTTTTCATTTTTGAACGCCGGCAGCGGCACAAACCAGAGCAACCATATGTACAAACTCGGGCCGGTTCACCAGGGCATAATTGAACGCGGCTCAAAAACCGGTAGCGATTCATACTTGTTATGGCCGGCAAAAGTTGGTGCTTTTACCGCTGTAATGGGCAGGCACTACAAAAATTCTGACACTTCGGATTTGCCTTTCTCCTATCTGATTGAGCATGAAGATGAAAGCATTTTAATTCCCGGCGTAAATCTGCGAAGCGTAGGAACTGTTCGTGATGCCAGGAAATGGCCAAAGCGAGATAAACGCAAAGACCCGATAAAATTAGACAATATAAACTTCAAACTTTTAAGTCCCTGGACAGTTCAGAAAATGCTGAAAGGCCAGCAGCTGCTGACAAACTTAAAACTGACCTCCGGTGAAACTTCAGACTACTTTACATATAAAAGCGTTAAAATCAAAAAATCGTCGCTCGAGAATGGAATTAAATTTTACAAAATGGGTACAGACAAGTTTCTTGGCAATTGCCTGATTAAACGACTAAAAGACAAACAGCCAAAAAATATCAGCGAACTTAAATCAGCACTAACTGCTGAAACCAATATTGGAACAGGCAAATGGCTGGATTTGGCGGGACTGTTTGCACCACAGAAAGTTGTACAAAATGCCCTAAATGAAATTGAAACCGGAAAACTCAAAACGCTCAAGCAGATAGATGAACGTTTCAGAACTATGCACGATGAATATGGAAAATACGAATGGGCATGGGTGGCCAATATTTTGCAGCAGCAACTTGGCAAAACTATCGAAAAAATAACAGCAGATGATATTATCGCACTGGTAGAAAGATGGAAATCGGCTGTTCTAAAACTCGATAGTATGCTTTACAGTGATGCGCATAAGGAATTTTCAGCGTCGGCACAAATCGGTTTCGGTCTTGACGATGAAAAAAGCAAGCAAGCCGATTTTGCTGCGGTAAGCGGAACCTTTGAAGAAAATAGTTTCGTTTGCGAAATTGAAAAACATATGGCTGAAAAAAGTAAATTGGCCAGTGAAATTATCGAACAAATAAAAAATATGCAAAAGTAAGCTGTTGGAAGGAAAAATTTATGAGAGTTATTATTGAGCCAAATTACGAAATGGTATCAAAATGGGCAGCTGGCTATGTAGCAAGAAAAATCAATGAATTCAATCCCAGCAGCAGTTCAAGGCCGTTTGTTTTAGGCCTGCCGACTGGCTCTTCGCCGCTTGGAATGTATAAAGAATTGGTCAAACTAAATAAAGCTGGCAAGGTCTCATTTAAGAATGTTGTTACATTCAATATGGATGAATATGTAAACCTGCCCGAAGAACACCCAGAAAGCTATTATTCATTTATGTGGAATAACTTTTTCAGCCATATAGACATTCAAAAAGATAATGTAAATATACTTAATGGCAACGCTGCTGACTTAAATGCAGAATGTGCAAATTACGAAGAAAAAATAAAAAAGGCAGGCGGAATAAATCTCTTTCTTGGTGGAATAGGGCCTGACGGCCACATAGCATTTAATGAGCCGGGCTCATCATTGGCCTCAAAAACAAGAATTAAAACACTGACTCACGATACAATTATTGCCAACTCACGTTTCTTCGACGGAGACATAAATAAGGTTCCCAAAACCGCTTTAACTGTCGGCGTAAAAACCGTTTTGGATGCCGAAGAAGTTTTGATTATCGTAAATGGACACAATAAATCACGAGCTCTGCGACACGCAATAGAAGAGGGTGTAAATCATCTCTGGACAATCAGTGCCCTCCAAATGCATCCGAAAGGCATTATTGTCTGCGACGAAGAAGCTACTGTTGAGTTGAAAGTCGGAACGGCAAAATATTTCAAAGATATAGAGGCAGCCAATCTTGACCCGGCAACACTACTGAAATGATTTTGTATTTCGGTATAAATTCATCAAATTAAAAACGGTCTCCAAAAACTGATTTTTGGAGACCGTTTAAGTTATTGCGTTTTGTTAAATTCTAAAATTATTTCGCAGCTTCATTTGGCTCTGCAATTGCCGGCTCGTCTACTTTTTTGGCTTCTTTAACCGGATAAACAATATCTGCCTGTGCTTTTAAGATCTCGATATAATCACTGGCCAGTTCAGATTGTTTGGCTTGCTTTAGATCCTCTGATATGCCTCGCTTCGCCTGCTCAAGCGATATTAAATTTGCATCTTTCTTGTCTGTTACTTTGATTATATGGTAACCAAATTGGGTTTTAACAACATCGCTTACCTGCCCGGGCTGTAAATCAAAAGCTGCCTTTTCAAATTCAGGTACCATTTGACCTTTGCCGAAAAAGTTCAAGTCGCCGCCTTTGGCCGAAGAAGGACAAACTGAATTAGCTTTAGCCAGTTCAGCAAAATCGGCTCCATCTTTAATTTGCTTTAACAACCCTTCGATTTTGGCTTTTGCTTTTACATCCGCCTGATTTGGGTCGGCATTAGGGTCATCCGTATCAAGCTTAATAAGTATATGGCTCGCTCTAACCTGCTGGGCTGTTTCAAATTCACTTTTATTCTCGGAATAATATGCGTTAATTTCTTCCTCTGTAACATTTATTTTGTCATTGAACTGCTTTTCAAAAAGTTTTTGATATCCCATTCCCTTTTTGATGCGGCTTTTAACCTCATCAAAACTTTTGCCGTATGCCTCCACAAGCGTCTTAAACTCATCCATCGATAATGGTGGATTTTGCGAAGCAGCCATTTGTGTTATATGTTTTGTAATTTCTTCTTCTGTAATATTTATTTTATCTTTCGCAACCTTTTCATCCAAAAGCAATTCTAC
>JAGLSG010000078.1 GCA_023135865.1 Planctomycetota bacterium
ATCATAAACTTGTCGGAAGAATTACAGCTGACCGTGTTATTGAAGTTGCAGAAGAAGAGGCCGCAGAAGATGTCTATGCAATGGCTGGTACTGATGCGGATGAATTGGATAAAATATCCGTTTTCCACGCAGCTCGTGTTAGAATGACTTGGCTGCTGCCCTGCCTGATAGGTACGGCAATAACGGTATTGGTACTGATGTTTTTTAAGAATAACGACCCAGTTATCTATGTAGCTGCTGTTGCATTTGTCCCTATGATTGCCGCTATCAGTGGCAATGCCGGACTGCAGACATCGGCTATCGTTACTGTCGGTTTGGCAAGCGGCCATCTCGCAGCAAAAAAAATGAGCCAGGTTTTCATAAGAGAGATTCGAGTTGCTTTACTCGTAGCGATTAGCTGCGGAATCATAGGAGGTATCGTTTGTGCTTTTTTGCCCGCTGTGCTTGGAAGCAATGCTGATGTACCGATAAATTATGCTAAACATATCTGGATTGTTGTGTCGTTTGGAATTGGAATGTTCTCAGCGATAATGGTTTCTACCACGCTGGGGCTATTTTTGCCGTTTTTGTTTCGCAGAATTGGGATAGAGCCGGCCATAAGTTCAGGACCGCTGGTAACGACTGCAAATGACTCCATAAGTGTTGCAATCTATATGACACTTACGCTTCTGTTGGTAAGTTAACCAATGGTCATTTATAATCCACGCTGCTGAGTATCAATTGTTGACATTTTCACGGCAAATCCATATAATACGGCTAAGTGTAGTTTTGAGTGAAAAGCCCTACGAATTCCTTGTAAAATTGGGGGTCGGATGTTACTTGAGCTTTCGTTGCAATAGTTTTTGGAACCGAATATAATTATGACCACAGAACAACCTATTGATATACACACTAAATTGAGTCATGAGCCGGAAATACATAAATTTTTTAGGATGGCGGTTAAGTATAAAACTTCTGACCTACATCTTAAAGTCGGGCAGCCGCCAAAACTGCGAGTATACGGTAAATTGAAAAGTGTGCCCTGCCCATCTGAAGTATTGACCGAAGAGAGAATCGAAAAGCTCATCTTCGAAATATTAAGCGAAGACCAAAAAAACTTTTTCCTTAAAAACGGGACGCTCGACTTTGCTTATAAAGCCGGAGATGAAGACCGTTTCAGAGTAAATATATTTCGGCAAAGAGGAGCCATTAGTCTTGCAGCAAGACGAGTGAATTCTGAAATCCCGCTTTTTGAAGATTTGTTTTTGCCACCAATTGTGCGGGAAATAGCAAAAGCTCGGCAGGGTTTGGTTCTGGTAGTTGGACCTACCGGATGTGGAAAAACAACGACAATCGCATCAATGATAGATGACATAAACAGGACTCGCTCTTGCCATATAATGACCGTTGAAGATCCTATCGAGTATCTTTTTGTGGATAAAAAAGCTATCGTATCTCAAAGGGAAATTGGCATTGACGTGCAAAATTTTGATGATGCGTTGAGACACCTTATGCGGCAGGATCCGGATGTAGTTTTAATTGGCGAAATGCGAGACGCTGCAACTGTTACTGCAGGAATGAGAGCAGCTGAAACCGGACACCTTGTGTTCGGGACAATGCACTCGACAAATGCTGCTCAGGCCGTTCAGCGGCTTTTAGACCTTTTCCCGCAGAACGAAAGAGATTTGACAAGACAAACTTTGAGTATTGCACTTAAAGCAATTATCAGTCAGGTACTTCTTCCAAGTATCAAAGAAGGCGTGGATAGAATACCAGTTGTTGAGGTTCTGCTGGCAAACTCAACTGTTAGAAAGCTTATATCCGAAGAAAGAGAAACCGATTTGCCAAGCGTTATAAGAAATTGCCAGGGAGAAGGTATGCAGGACTTCACGGAAAATCTCTGTAGACTGGTACAGGATGGAAGCGTAGACCTGAAAGAAGCATATAAGCACGCACCAAACATAGAAGAATTAAAAATGTCGATGAAAGGCATCAGGGCTACGTCCAGAGGCATTTTATAAAATAAAAAACAGAAACCGAACATTAATAATCAGGTCGGGTTTTTATGCCAAATTCAATACTAAGTTCCGTAGGATACGGCGACTACATAGCTGTTTATAAATTTGTTATCTTTTTAGTATTATTCTTTTTGTGGATGCCGCTGATTGCGTGGGTAGATAAAGATGCAGAGGCAGTTGGTACTCGCAAAGTTTTCTGGGTATCTGTTATTTTTGGTTCCGCAGCTGTAACTATTGTGATTTGGCTGATTCTGCCGTTTTTTGTTGTTGGATTGATACTGTATTTGGCAGCATTAGCCGTAACAGCCCTCGCTTATGTTAAACACCGTAATTCCATAGTTATGGATTACGACCGGATTCTAACTATTGAACACATAAAAAGTTTATTTGGCAATAAAGACAAGGAAACAAACATATCCAATAGCTTCCTTTTTATAACAGCTAACAAAAACGAAGTTCCCCTCCCCCAAAACAAAACACCTGACTTTTATGGCTACAAAGTAGCGTATAGTCTTCTTGCTGATGCCGCATGGCGAAGAGCAAGTGATGTTATTCTTGCTTCAACGCCGCAAAATTACGAAGTAACATATTATGTTGATGGCGCAGCCATAAAACAGCCGGCTATGGACAGAGAGAAAGTGAACTATTTAATTCACTTCATAAAAAACCTTGCTGATCTTGACAGAAATGAAAAACGCAAACCTCAAATGGGGAATTTCCGAATTCGTCAGAATGGGCAGGATTTACAGTGGGATGTTGTTACGACCGGCTCTACAGCAGGCGAACAGATACGGCTCAAACAAACGATTAAACACAATGTAATGGGATTATCTGAAATAGGCCTTACGGGCACTCAATACAGTCAGCTGAATGAAATTCGCAGTGCGAAACAGGGTTTGTTTATTGTTGCCGGCCCTAAAAAATCGGGAATAACAACTACATTTTACGCATTACTGAAGAATCACGACCCTTTTCTATACAGTATAAATACGCTCGAAAAACGAATTGCCGCTGAACTGCCGAATACAACTCAAAACGTATTTACATTAAGCGATACAGGCACAAGCACATACGCAAAACGACTGCAGCAGATAGTTCGCACGGGACCGGATGTTGTTGGTGTTGGCGAATGCTCAGATGCCGAAACAGCCAGAGTTGCTTGTGAATTGGCCAAGGATGGCAGGATAATATATGTCGTAATCGAAGCTGACGGCGTTATTAAGGCACTAACTAAATGGATAGACTTGGTCGGTGATAAAAATACAGCTGTAGAGCCGCTGCTCGGAATAACCAACCAGCGGCTGCTTAGAAAATTGTGTGATGATTGCAAACAAGGGTATGAACCCAATAGAGATGTGGTGAAAAAATTTGGTCTTCCAGCTGACAAGGCAAGAGTACTCTATCGTCCTGGAAAACCTGAATTGGGCAGAGGCGACAAACAAATAATCTGCGATAGCTGCCAGGGAACCGGTTTTGTCGGCAGGATGGCTGTGTTTGAAACCATCGTAATAGATAACAAACTAAGAGAAGGCATAAGGAAGCTGGAAACAATGTCGGAAATTGCAGCTCAATTCCGGCAGGCAAAAATGTTATACCTTCAGGAACAGGCACTGATGAGAGTTGTAGAAGGAACAACCGCCATCAATGAAGTAGTTAGAATGTTTGCAACATCGAAGAAACAGCCGGAAAAACCCAGACAAGTGTAATTTTCTCTGCCGATTGCAGAGACGCAAGGAATAAAGAAAACGGAGATATTGTGATGGCCAGCTTACTCGTATTATTAATCATCATAAGCTGTGTTGCGTATTTGTATTTGAAGAGTACGTTGGCTAAATCATTTGCCACAACAATAGTTGCCATTTGTGCGAGCATTATTGCTTTTAATTATTTTGAAATTTTATTAGGTGTATTTGTCAATCATGTTCAATTAGATCTTCTAATGCCTTGGGCATCGTCAATTTGTTTTTTAATTTTGTTTGTGGCGGCTTTTGCCGGCTTACAGGCGGTTGTAATAAATTTTATTCCTGATTCGATTAATTTCGGAACTATTGCTGAAAAAAGCGGCCGCATCATTTGCGGATTTTTTCTTGGCCTGACGTTAGCCGGCTTCCTATTATCAATGCTCCTTATGGCTCCTTTGCCGGATAAATATCCGTATCAGCGTTTTGATGCTAACGTAAAAATTTACGATATTGCCAAACCGCAAAAGGTGTTATTCAATGCAGATGGTTTTACTGCTGGATTATTTAATCTGGTCAGTAATGGAAGTTTTAGCGGCAAAAAAAGTTTTACTGCTCTTCATCCTGATTTTCTTGACCAGGTTTTTCTAAATCGTATTGCTGCTGATAAAGTTTCAGTTGTAACAGATTCAAAGGCGGTGCGAGTACCTGATAGAATTGCCGTCTGGCCGGCTCCGCAAAATCTAAAAGATGCAGCCGACCCCAACCAGTTAGTAAAATCAAAAGACGGCTATAATCCTACAATTGTACGGCTCGGAATAGAAAAAAAGGCAATAGGCAATAAAGCAAAAGATGCAGGCGTGTTCACTCCATCGCAATTGAGATTGATATGCAAACGAGAAAAAGATGCCAAGCACCCTCTTTTGGGACACGCAATAAATGTTTATCCGACAGGATACTTAAAAACAGCTAACCAATTGCAGTTAAAACGATTAAATGAAAAGATAAGCATAAAACGCAGCGATTTCAACGATAATGACAAAGTTTTATGGATTGATTTTGTTTTTGATGTGCCGACTGACTTTGTTCCGAAATTGCTCGAATTCAAACAAAATGTTGTTGCTTTGGTCCCACCGCCAGCTAATGCGGAACAAGTACCGGCAGCTGCGACATTTACAGAATCAATAGAGCTTAAAATAGAACCTAAAAAGAATGCCTCGAAAAGACGAACTTCCAGATAGTGTAAGTGCCGCACAGAAATTGAATCATCAACAGCAGACAGCCAGTTCCTTCAGATCTAATTCCATCAAATGCTCAAGGTAGGAGTTCAGTTCCTCTTCGGAAAAATCAGCGAGAAATTCCGTCTTAGCACTTTTGTTGATTTCACAAATGTAGTCGATTAGCTCTCTCTTACTCATACTCGCACGTCCTTCGCATTTAATTCCATATTAACCCCACCCTACTCAACTGGTCAGAGTATCGACTGTACAAACATTTTTTCTTTAATGACCAATTTAACTATCAGAGCAACGACCTATAACTCAAGCCACCATATAACAGAAATGATTTGGTTCTTGTGCAACATATAGCTGTAATGAAAAGCATATATTTATTGCCCTATGTAATGTCCAATAAAATCACTTTTACTGCTTGTTGCAGAGAGCCAAAAAAAATATGATAATTTTTCATTTTTTTATCATCAATTTTTTTACTGCGGCACACAATCTTTGTTGTATTAACAGATGTTTTTGGAACTATTCAAAAAAAAACTTGTCTTTTATGCCACAATCGTTGTATGATTACGGGTTCTAAAGCGTTTACAAGCAGAATTTTAACTGTCTTTTTTGGAGGTTTGAAAAAAGTGGCTGATACTGGTGAGATTCGCAATATTATTCTTTTGGGACATGGCGGAAGCGGCAAAACATCTCTCGCAGAGGCAATACTGCATAAAACAGGTGCCGTTAATCGTCTTGGCAGCGTTGATGAACAGACAAGCATCTGTGATTACTATGACGAGGAAAAGCATCACAAACATTCGATTACTTCAGCTTTAGTGCATACGGAATATAACGAAAAGCTGCTCAACATCATCGATACTCCCGGCTACCCTGATTTTGTTGGCCCTGCCATTAAAGCCATAACAGCTGTTGAAACTGCTGTTCTTGTAATCAGTGCCTCAGCCGGAATAGAAACAAATACAAGAAAGCTTTTTGAGTTAGCCAAGAGCGTTGGAATGCCTCTGGTTATTGTAATTAATAAAATCGACGCTGAAAATGCCGATTTGCCTGAACTCTTAAAAAATATTCAGGAAACATTTGGTTCACAGTGCCGTTGTGCTAATTTGCCATCAGCCGACAAGGAATCAATAATAGATTGTATTAGCAATAAGACAGGTGATTCTGCAATAATGGATGTCGGTCAGGCCAATACAGAATTGATTGAAAGCGTTATTGAAGCTGATGACGAACTTATGGAAAGCTATCTCGGTGGAGAAGAAATAGCCGCTGAAAAAATAGATTCTGTATTTGTAAAAGCAATGAAAGCTGGAACAATCATTCCTGTAATTTTCACTAACGCTCGCAAGGAAACAGGCATAGAAAATTTGCTGGATATTATAATTAAATATACGCCATCACCATCGGACAGTTCTGCAGCCGTTGTATTCAAAGATGGCGAAGAAACGATAGAATTAAAGGCAGATTCCGCAGGCCCATTGGTTGGTTTGGTATTTAGAGTCGGATTTGACCCGCGTTCGAATATGAAGTATTCCGCCATCAGGATTTTCAGCGGTACAATTAAATCCGATACCAATCTTTTCATAAATGACGAAAAGAAAGGTATCAGGCCTGGACACATTTTGAAATCACAGGGCGAAGAAAACAAAGAAATCGAAAACGGTATAGCTGGCGATATTATCACATTGGCTAAAGTGGAAGAGCTTAGAGTCGGCGATACAATTCATGACGGAAAAACAAATGGAAAATTTGAGATGCCGCCTGTTCCCGAACCGATGTTTTCTCTCGCTCTTGAGCCGGCTACAAGGGGCGATGAACAAAAGATCGGCTCAGCTATCGAAAAGTTGTGCGAAGAGGATCCTTGTTTCAAGGTAACAAGAGACGTGCAAACAAGAGAGCAGGTAATTAGCGGTATGGGCGAACTGCACTTGCGGATTATGCTCGAAAAAATGGAAAAACGTTTCAAACTTGCGGTCAATACGAAAGAGCCCAAAATTCCATATCGTGAAACTATTACCGGAAAAGCTGATGGCCACTATCGCCATAAAAAGCAGAGTGGTGGAGCCGGGCAATTCGGTGAAGTGTATTTGCGGGTGGAGCCAGCCGAGAGAGATTCCGACCCGCCATTACAATTCAGCTGGGATATTTTCGGGGGTTCAATTCCCGGACAATTTGAGCCGCCTGTTTTCAAGGGAATAAACGATGTAATGCAAAAAGGTGTGGTGGCAGGATTTCCGCTGCAGGATGTGAAAGTTTCGGTTTATGACGGAAAATATCATGCAGTTGATTCAAAGGAAGTTGCATTTAGAGCGGCGGGCAAAGGCGCTTTTATAGATGCGGTTAAAAAAGCCAAACCGGCACTGCTGGAACCGATAGTAAATATGGAAATCACAATCCCAGCTGAAAATATGGGAGATATTGCCGGAGATATGGCTGCAAAACGAGGAAGAGTTATTGGTCAGGATATGCTGGCTGGTAATTTTATGGTGATTAAAGCGCAAGTACCTTTGGCGGAAATCACGCAATATACCGGACAATTAAAGAGCGTTACTGCCGGACAAGGCAGCTATTCAATGACACTTAGCCATTATGACCCTGTGCCTCCAAATGTTCAGCAGCAAATTGTCGCCGCTTGTAAAAAGGAAAAAGAAGAAGAAAATTAGAATGCAGGTGATAGCCGCTCTTTTGGATTAGAATTATCATTGGATTAAAATCGGCAGCTATCTTCGATTGATTATTTTGAATTTATCTTGTTCTTTTATAGCAGTTGTTAATTTGTCGTGGTTTGTTTCTATCCACATTGCTTTTCGCTGTATCATTTTCAAAAATTCCAGTCCGCTCAGATTGCAAAAGGAACCGGTAGTTGCAACGGGCAGTACTGCTTCAGCTATCATTGTCTCAATCATTAGATACAAAAGTGAATCCAATTCATTTTGGTCAAGCGATATTACTTCACAATAGCCGCTTAAAAATTGTATGAGTCGTGCCTGGTCAAGATAATCAGGCCAGTCAGCCGGATTAGGACGATAGCCGACAATTGAAAACTGCAGCATTCCGTTAGCCAAATCCGTAATAGCCGGTGCAGCTCGAACCGAATCAAAATCCAGAACTACACTGAGTTTATGGTCGGTAAAGAGCATATTTCCCGGATGCCAATCGCCATGAACAACCTGTTCGTTCCAGCTGTCAAAGCCAAGAGCATTAACCTTTATGCTTGAATTGTTGTAAAGAATCATCAGCGATTCCGCAACATCCTGCATCTGTCTCGCTGAATCGGTTGTTTTGTCCGAGCCGATAGCTTTTAAGTGTTTGCGAGTAATAACCGAATCGTGAAAGCTGCCTTTTAAGAGTTTGTTATTGCAGGTAAAATCAGACAAAAGCTGATGAAATACTGCAAGCTGGTGACCGGTTTCAATTGTTGCTTCTGCTGAGCCGTCGTAACGAGTGCCCGCAGTAAAGCTGAAAAGTTCGTAAATATGATTGTCCAACCGCAAAATTGTGCTGTTTTCATCACGAGTGATTGCAAGAAAAGTGACGGGAAAGTGATTCTTTGCAAGATGTATTTGTACAGCATGTGCAAAAACGGCTCTGCAAAGTGCTTCTTTCCCCTCAGGACGGCGTTTTAGTAAAAATTTGCCGTGTTCAGAAACGATTACCATTTTAGGTATGGATTTGTTTCCACCCAACAAAGGCGCCACCTTATGGATTACGCCAATGTCATAATGGCTTAAAACACGAACCAGTTCTCCAGAAGAAAAATTTGCAACTTCATCCGACATAAAAAAATTCCTGTTACTCAACACTAAAGCATAAACATCAAAGCAATAATCAAAAAAGATACCACAACAGCTGCACTCAATATCAAAATCGCAATCCGATAGTGTGCGATGGTTTCTTCTTTGTAAACGCTTTTTTCCCTTTCAACTGGTTCTCCGCTTTCCAATCGCTCGAGCATTGAAATATCAAAACGTTTATGTGCACGAAGCGGCAACTGGCCGTCACGAACAGCTTCCAAATCTATCAGAAGCTCCTGGACATTGTTGTAACGGTTCTGCTTGCGCTTAGCCATCATAACTTCGATAACTTCAGATACTCCAGCTGACAGTGAAGTGTTTATATGGTCGGGTGGAATCAGCTGCTCCTTTAGATGTTTTTTCATAACTTCTGCCGGATTATCAGCCATAAACGGCACTCTGCCGGTTACCATATGGTAAAATGTAGCACCGAGGCCATAAATATCGGCTCTTCCGTCAATATCAATCTCGCCTCTGATTTGTTCAGGAGAAATATAATACGGCGTGCCATAGGCCTTGCCGGCTTCGGTTTGTGCTGCTTCAATGTCCGTTGTTTCACGAGCCAAACCCATATCAGCAAGCTTGACTACGCCGGCTGAATTTATCATTATATTCTTTGGCTTTACATCGCGGTGAATAAGACCGCATGAATGTGCATGTGCAAGTGCGTGAGCAACCTGAATGATTATTTCAATGGCCTGGCTTTCAGAGGAAATTTTATTTTTTGCCAAATCCTCGTGTATAGTTTTTCCTTCGACATATTCCATCACAAAATAGTGGTAGCCCCCTGCTTCACCAACGTCAATTGCCTGTACTATATTATTGTGATTGAGTTTGCCAGCTGCCTGGCCTTCCTTATAAAATCTTTCCACATATTCAGGATTTTCGCTGAAGCGTTTTGGCAAAACTTTTATTGCAACCGTTCGGTTCAAGCTCAATTGTTTTGCTTTGTACACAATAGCCATAGCTCCTGCGCCGAGTTTGCCGAGTATTTTGTAGCCGGGAATCTGATGCGGAACTGTTTTTTGAGTTTTTACATTTGCTTTTAATCGTTCAGCTTGGGTATTCGTAATGTATCCAAGGTCAACCATAAGATCGATAAGCATTATAGGATTGATTTTACGGCGGGATTTAATTTCTTCGAGTGATCTGCGCAATTCAGCTTCAGTACAAAGGCCGTGCTCAACAGCCATCTTACCAAGTAACGTATCGTAATTCGTATCGTTCATTGTCAATTGTCAAAACTAATTTTTTCAGCTTCTGTTTACGAATACATCATAAATATTTTATAGAGCTGATTATCAATTTACATAAAGCTATTGTCAAAGGAATTATACACCTTAAGCCACAAAAAGGGCATTCGGCCCAGCATAGAAGTCGGCTTTTTTTAGGCCTGAGTTTAGTGATTTTTTCTCAGGTTACGCAACTACCCTAAATCAACCCACTTTTAGGATTGACTTGACGCTAAATCCTGCTAAACTTGCGTTTTTCGGTGGATTTATACGAACAATACCAATTAATTAAGGAGGCATCAGGTGGCTTATAATTGTGTTGTACTTGTCAAACAAGTTCCTGATACTAAAAGAATTACAGGCCAGGCAATGAACGATGACGGAACAGTCAATCGTTCGGCACTACCAGCTATTTTCAATCCCGAAGACTTAAACGCTCTTGAGTTGGCTCTTCAAATAAAAGATGAATTTGGCGGTCGCGTGACGGTTATAACTATGGGGCTTGCCACAGCAGCTGATGTTCTTCGTGAATCGCTCTTTCGCGGAGCTGATGACGCAATTCTTATTACAGACAGGCGATGTGCTGCAAGTGATACGCTGGCAACCAGTTATATTATTAGCTGTGCTGTCAAAAAACTCGATTATGACGTTGTTTTATGCGGCCGGCAGGCCATAGATGGTGACACAGCTCAGGTTGGGCCGCAATTGGCAGAAAAACTTTCAATTCCGCAAATCACCTATGTTGAAGAACTCATAGAGCTTAAAAAGAAAACCATAACAGTAAAACGTAACATCGGAGCTGGATGGCAAAAAGTAAAAACAACTTTGCCAGTCCTGCTGACCGTTACGGACGAGGCAAATGAGCCGAGAGTCAACGCTGCAAAAAAAATGATGAAGTATAAAAATGCTTATACGCCAATCGAGCTTGAGCAGAAATTAAAAATTGAAAATGAAGGAACAAGTCCCGAAGAGTTGAAAGAACTTATCGAATACAAACGCAGTGAGTGTGAAAAAAAGGGCTTACTAATTAAGCAATGGGACTTGGATTATCTTGAAGCTGATTTGAATTGGTGCGGCAGAAACGGCTCACCGACTAAAGTTCACCGCATAATGAGCGTTGTTCTGGCAGCTAAGGAAAGCAAAGAAGTCGAACCAAGCAGCGAAGGAATCGCAGAAATGGTACACGAATTGATTAAGGATAAAACGATATCGTAAGAAATAGAAAACTTAAAATTAAAAATGTAAAACAATAACGGAAAACTCGAAACATATTTTGGTTTTAAGTTCTACACTATAATTTTTAGCTTTTAGCTTTAAGGTTTAAACTTTTATGATTGATGTTAACAAAAAAGG